>RFHZ01000166.1 GCA_003696125.1 Nitrospinota bacterium | reverse complement strand
GATCCCTTCCCCGAGGGCTTTACCGTCGGCGATATGTGGGGAGATATGCGGTAAACGGTTACCATCGCTCCGGGGGGAAAGGCCACGAGGATTCCATGCGGCTCAGGTGAAGGCAGCCGGCGAATCTTCGCTTGTCTTTCCTCCTCAATTGATGTAGAATACAGTGCCATTCCGCAGGAGGGTATTCTGGTTTGGGGGAGAAGGGACCGTACCATCCACCCCTTTCTTCGGTGCAACGAGGGTCGGCTGATCAAGGAAGTCTTGTTTAAGGAGGGTGCAAGTGGTGATGGAACGAAAGCAGACGGTCGTAGAGGTTTTCCCTTACCTCAGCAAACGGCTCACCAATGTCAAGGTGGCCTGCTGTTTCCTGGCCAATAAGATCGAGCAAGAAAAGGGGAGCAATGTCACCTTTTCCAAAGAGAATTTAGAAAACGTCTTATCCGTGATTGCCCAGTTCATTGAAGACTTTGAAGAGGTGAGCGAGCGCTTTATGTCCGATTACCGGCATTCTACTGTGGCCATTCCTGTGGTGCCGCAGCGGGCAAGTGAAAGCGAAGAGCGGTAAAAGCTTCCCCCGGGGAGACCTGGCCAGGGATGTCGCAGTGGACAAAAGCGTCAGGAATAGCTCCTCAGAATATGGTTCCCTTTCTTGACATTTCTCCAGATGCTGAGTACATTAGGAATGAGTAGAGTTCTCAACCGAAAAAGGAGGACTGGGTGAAGCCGTACATCGGTATAACCTGTGACTATGATAGTGGAGAACAGCGGTATTCTGTCTACCCTGGGAATCCTGCCCTCATCTTGCGGGCCTCTTATGTCGAGGCCATAGAACAGGCCGGAGGAATTCCGGTTTTGCTCCCCGTTTCTGCCCAGCTTAAGATTATCGATGCCTATGTCGATATGATACAAGGGGTGCTGATCCCTGGGAGCTCCTCGGATCTCGATCCTTCCTGTTATGGAGAGCTTCCCCTCCCTCGTCTGGGACCGGGGAATCCGCTGCGAGCAGATTTTGAGTTGACCATAACCCGTAAAGCCTTTGCCAAAGGACGGGCCATTTTGGGAATCTGCGGTGGCATGCAGGTACTGAACGTCGCCTTCGGCGGTACCCTCTATCAGGATATCGCCAGTCAACTGCCTGAAGCGATAAAGCACCAACAGGCGGCACCTGGCTGGTATGCGACCCATGCCGTGCACATCGAGAGCGGGTCCAGGCTACAGGAGATTTGTGGGGGAACCAGTTACCGCGTGAATAGCTTCCACCATCAGGCAGTAAAGCACGTTGCCGAAGGGTTCTTGGTAACGGCCAGAGCAGAAGATGGCATCATCGAGGGCATCGAACGACCAGGGAACGGGTTTGTCCTCGGGGTACAGTGGCACCCTGAACGGATGTACCAGCGAGACCAAGGGGCCCGGCGACTCTTTGAGGCCTTTGTCCAGGCTGCCAAACTCCAACCAGTGCGCACCTGAATGCGGATCTTCTGCCCACCTGCCCGATGCACCAGGCGATTTAAGGAAGAGGGATGATACCGAAAAGTGCTGATGTGGTCATTATCGGGGCTGGAGCCATCGGGTGCAGTATCGCCTACCATCTCGCCCGACGAGGACAAACGGATGTTGTGGTGCTGGAGCGGGATCTGATCGGCTCAGGAACGACCAGCAAGGCAGCAGGAGGGATCCGTGCCCAGTTTGGTACAGAGACAGAGGTCCGCTTTTCCCTGGAGAGCCTAGACTTTTTCCGTCGTTTCGAGGAGGAGATGGGGACGAGCTGTTACCTGCGGCAGGTAGGCTATCTCTTTCTCCTCAATGATGAGCGCGACCTGGAGCGGTTCCGTCAGCAGGTCGCCATGCAGCAACGGCTCGGGGTGGATGTGCAGATCATCTCCCCGCAAGAGGCGCGGGAGCTCGTCCCTCAACTCGCCATTGAGGATCTGCTGGCCGCGGTTTACTGTCCGACCGACGGCTATGCCGGGACCAATGAAGTGGTGATGGGCTATGCCCGCAAAGCGCGGGAAAAGGGGGTACGCATCCTGGAACAGACCGAGGTGGTCGACATCCTGGTACATGGAGAGCGGGTAGCAGGGGTGCAAACGACGCGCGGCACCATTGCCACCCCCCTGGTAGTCAATGCAGCCGGTCCCTGGGCCGGTCTGATCGGGAAGATGCTGGGCCAGGAACTCCCCCTTCTTCCCCGCCGGCGCCATATCTTTTTTACCGAACCGTTTCCGGATTTCGTGCACCCCTCTCCCCTGGTGATCGATCGCACCTCTGGCTTTTATTGCCGGGCCGAAGGCCCGGGTGTGCTGATGAGTCCTGGTGACGCAGAGGCCGTCCCCCTCTCTTACCATGTCGGTATCGACTGGAGCAAGGCAGAGGAAACGGCGCAAAAGGCGACAAGGCGGGTTCCTGTCCTGCAACGCGCGGGGATCATGAGCGGATGGGCCGGTCTGCGCCCGCTCACCCCGGATGAGCATGCCATCATCGATTATCTGCCAGGGGTGGAAGGGGTCCTCTGTGCCATCGGATTCTGCGGGCATGGATTCCAGCATTCTCCGGCAGCCGGTCGCGTGGTGGCAGAGATGATCCTCGACGGCCAACCGTCTCTGGACCTCTCCCTTTTTCGCCTGAGCCGTTTTCAAAACCGGGAGATCACGCAGCAGGGGAGAGCACCTGAGCCGGAAGGCAACCGGATGAGGTAGAGGAGTGGTAAATAAGCGCACAAAAAGGAGAGACACATGCGAGAGAACAGACTAAAGTCGATCTGGGCAAGTGGCGGGGTTGTCGTCAATGGCTGGTTATCCATTCCGAGTTCCTTCTCTGCCGAGGTGATGGCGCATCAGGGATTCGACTCCCTGACCATCGATATGCAGCATGGTGTGGTGGATTATCAGGTTGCGGTAACCATGCTGCAGGCGATCTCCAACACGCCAGCGGTTCCCCTGGCCCGTGTCCCCTGGAATAATCCCGCCTATCTGATGAAAATCCTGGATGCGGGGGTATATGGGGTGATCTGTCCTATGATCAGCACCCGCGAGCAGGCCGAGGCGCTGGTGCAGGCCTGTAAATATCCCCCTCAGGGGTACCGGAGTTACGGACCGGTCCGCGCCTCCCTCTATGCCGGAGCAGACTATGCGGAGCATGCCAACGAGGAGATCCTCGTCATCCCGATGATCGAAACGGCGGAGGCGCTTAAGAATCTGGACGATATCCTGAGTGTACCCGGCGTTGACGCCATTTACGTCGGCCCCTCCGATCTGAGCCTGGCCCTGGGGTGTCGACCGCGCCTGGATCAGACCGATCCCCCGGTGGTAGAGGCCCAGAAGAAGATCGTGGAGGCGTGCAAGCGGCATGGCGTGGTGGCAGGGATCCACAATTCGACCGCCCAATACGCCCTCCGCATGATCGAGGAAGGGTATCAACTGGTCACACTGGCCTCTGACAGCCGCTTCCTGGCCGCCAAGGCAGCAGAGGAGGTGGCTGCAGTTCGGAAGACAGGGACCAAAACCGGCCAGACCCCGGCGTACTAGGGTCCCGGCTTACATCTCTGGTCTAAGGGATCTGGGGAGAGAGGGACAACGGTTCCTCTCTCGGCAGGAATCTCTGGGAGAAAAGAGCAAAAAGGAAGCGCAAAATGGGTATCTTGATCTTCACCCTTCCCTTATGTGCCTATCTGGTAGGAGGAGGGTTCCACTGGTTTTACTTTGCCTATCGTCGCTCTTCCCTCTTTCAGATCGCCAATAAGATCGTCTGGGCAGGTTTCCTCTGTCACACCGCCTTTCTCCTCTCCGCCTTCCTCTTCGACCTGTTCTTCTCCAGTCCCCTGCAGAAGTATGTCAACTTTGCCGCCTGGATGATCATCGCCCTCTATATCGCGGTAGAGCGTCGCTATCAAATCAAAGCCCTCGGCTCCTTTATGGTCCCCATTGCGCTCTTTGTTTACCTCTCCTCCCTGGTCAGTCCCCGCCAGGAGGAGGGACTGCTCTACCTGTTGCAACACTTCTGGCTGGTGGCCCATATCTCCCTGGCCATCTTGGGTAATGCGACCTTTGTGTTGGCCTTCTGTGTCGGGGTCATGTACATCATCCTGGAGAACCAGCTCAAGGGGAAGAAACTGGGACGCCTCTACTACCGCCTCCCCTCCCTGGAAGTGCTGGACAACCTCAACTTCGTCGCGCTGACGGTAGGTGTTCCTCTCCTCACCCTCGGTATCGTGACCGGATCGATCTGGGCCCGCTATACCAAGGGGTCGTTTTGGAGCTGGGAAGGGCGGACCTGGCCCCTGATCTTTACCTGGTGCATCTACCTTGTCCTCTTCTGGGGACGTGTCTACGCCGGCTGGCGAGGACGACGCGCGGCCCTGCTCGCCATCATCGGCTTTCTGATGGTGTTACTCGGGTATGGAATCCATGTTTACGGCTTTTACGGATAGCAAAGGAAGAGCACGATGCCCCTCTTGGTTGTTGGTCTGAGCCATAAAACGGCCCCGCTGGAAATTCGAGAACAGCTGGCCTTCGAACCTTACCAGTGGCAGGAAGTTGCCGAAAAGCTGGATCAGTACAGCGAGCTACAGGAAAAGGTGCTCCTCTCCACCACCAACCGGGTAGAGGTGTACGCCCGCGTGAAAGAGGTTGAGCAGGGACGAGAGCGCATTGTGCAGTTCCTGTCCGACTATCATGGGGTACCTGAACGCGCCTTTCGCAGCTATCTCTACCATTTTGTGGAAGGAGAGGCCATCCGTCACCTCTTCCGGGTGGCTTCCAGCCTCGACTCGATGGTGGTGGGCGAACCGCAGATCCTGGGCCAGGTACAGGAGGCGTACAATCGGGCCAAGGCACACGGCATGGTCGGTAATGTGCTGGGAGCCCTTTTTGAGAAGAGCTTTTCCGTGGCCAAAAGGGTACACACGGAAACCCAGATCGCGGAGAATGCGGTCTCGATCAGCTTTGCCGCCGTGGAACTGGCCAAGAAGATCTTTGTCGATCTCCATCACTGCACCGCCATGTTGATCGGGACCGGAGAGATGGCTGAATTGGCGGCCCAACACCTGCTCCATCATGGGGTGCGCACCCTGTTGATCTGCAGCCGCCCCTTTGAACGTGCCGTAGCCGTCGCGGAACGACTGGACGGGGACGCCATCCAGTACGATCATCTCTTTACCTATCTGGAAACGGCCGATATTGTCCTGGGTTCCATGCCGACCCGGCATCCGGTGCTGACCCGGGCCGCAGTCCAGGAGGTGATCCGCCGGCGACGCTACCGGCCGATGTTTTTCATCGATATGGCCGCTCCCCGCAACATCGACCCCTCGGTCAATGCCATCAGCAACGTCTACCTCTACGATGTGGATGACCTGCAGAACGTGGTCAACACCAACATCCGCCAGCGACAACAGGAAGCAGCGATCGCCGAAGAACTGGTCAATCGAGAAGCGGTGGCCTTCCAGCGCTGGTTGAATAGCCTGGATGTGGCCCCCACCATTGTGTCGCTGCAACAGAAAGCGGAGAGCATCCGGCAACAAGAGCTCTCCCAGCTTTTAGACCACCTCCCCACTCTATCGGAACAGGAACGGGAAGCCATCGAAGCCTTTTCCATCGCCATGGTCGATAAGCTCCTCTCCACCCCGATCATGAACCTGCGGAAAGGGGTCAAGGCCCCGGAAGGGAATAAGCTCCTGCAGGCAGTGCGCCAACTGTTCGACCTGAACGAGCGCTGGCACCGCCCGATCCGTATCGGGAGTCGGGGCAGCTCCCTTGCCCTGCGCCAGACAGAGTGGGTACAGCGTCAACTGGCCTCCCTCTTCCCCCATATCACCTTTGAGAAGCTGATCATCAAGACCAGTGGTGATGTGATCCGTGATGTTCCCCTGCCCACGGTAGGGGATAAGGGGTTCTTTGTGAAAGAGATCGAGGAAGCCCT
>RFHZ01000165.1 GCA_003696125.1 Nitrospinota bacterium | reverse complement strand
GTGGTAGCCCCTATGAAACCGATGCCGGCTCAGGAGCCCTGATGCAGCAGGATCTGGAGAAGGCCAGGCAGTTGATGAAGGAGGCGGGATACGATGGCCGGCCGGTGGTGCTGATGGACCCGACCGATATCCCGATACTACATGCGGCTACCCTGGTGACCCACCAACTCTTGACCAAGATCGGGGTCAAGGTGGATCTCCAGGCCATGGACTGGAGTACCCTGGTTTCCCGCCGGGCAGAAAAGAAGAAGCCCGAGGAAGGAGGCTGGAACCTGTTCCACACCTGGTGGATCGCCGTTGATGTCTTTAACCCTGCGGTGAATGTGGGTGTCGATGGTACCTGCGGCAAAGCCTGGTTTGGCTGGTATTGCAGCAAGCAGATCGAACAGTTACGTGCCGAGTGGGCTCGCACCACCGATATGGCCAAGCGGAAACACCTGGCAACAGAGATTCAGAAGGTGGCCTTCGACGAAGTCCCTTACGTGCCCTGGGGACAGTGGTTTTTGCCGGTAGCGTATCGTGACTATGTCAAGGGAGTGCTCCAGTTCCCGGCCCCTATCCTCTGGAACATCTGGCTGGAGAAGTAGGGAGATCATGTAGGACCTCCAGGAACAGAGCCTGGAACGGCTTCGATCGTAAGAGCCCTGTAGACGCCTGTCTATGGGGCTCTTTTTTCGCTTGATGTCCCCAGGCAGGGGGTAAGCAGGAGGCCGTCTTGCTCTGCATGGAGAAAGGACAAAGAGGATGCACCCGGAGGGTGGCTATGCTATAATATAGCAGGGATGCATATCTGAAAAACAGAGCAGAGGCTGGCTTACAGGATCTTATGACTGCTTCTTACATCACGGGTACCCATATCCGTAATCACCACAAATGTGAGCGTCTGACCTATCTCAACTTCCATGGTGATCTGAGTCAGAAGCTGCCCCTTACCGATTTTCGCCGGCAGCTTATCGAGCAGAGCCAGCAATATGAGGCCAGCATCGTCTCTCGCCTGCCTCACGCTCGCCCTGAATATCAAGCAGGGGACTTCCTTAGCGGCTTTCACCAAACCCTCCGCTTGATGGAGGCGGGAGAGAACCGGATCTATAAGCCGGTCCTTTTGCAGGAACCCTACCTGGGGTTGCCTGACTTCCTGGAACGGGTTCCTGGATGCTCTGGATTCGGGAATTTTCGCTATCGGGTTGCTGAGATTAAACGAGGACTCTCCCTCAAAAAAGAGTATACGCTGCCGATTGTCTTCTACTCTTATCTCCTCTCCTCGATCCAGGGAGTGTGGCCCACAACGGGCAGGGTGATTCTCGGCGATGGGACAGAAAAAGAGTTTTCTATTGCCCCCTACCGGGAAACACTGACTGCGATCCTCCAAGAGATCGCTGCCGTCCAGGCAGGGAAAGAACCCCTGCACAACATCGGTGCCCGCTGCCGGCACTGCGGCTGGCGGAAGGTCTGCCTGGAAGAGGCGAAGGAACGCAAAGACCTCTCCCTCCTCTTCAATCTGCGGGAGCCGGTTCGACAGGTATTACTGGCGCAGGGGATCACCACCTTTACCGATCTGGCCAAGGCTGACCTGCAACGACTCCGTATTCCGAAGGAGTATGCGGATGTGGTACACCGCCTGCAACTGCAGGCCCAGGTTTGGGAACAACAGCAGGTGGTTTTGCTCCGCCGTCCCTCTCTCCCCCAGGCACCGGTAGAACTCTTTCTCGATATGGAAGAGGATGCGGAGAGCCGGTGCAATTATCTTTTCGGTGTGTTGATCCGTCGAGGAGAGGAGGAAGAGTATCGGCCCTTTTTGGCCCGCCGGCCGGTAAAAACCGAGCTGAGACGCCTCTGGAAAGACTTCTTGCGCTTTATTGCTCCCCTCGACCGCTTTGTGATTTACCACTTTGACCAGCATGAACGGGTCCAGCTAGAACACTTTGCCACAGAATATGGAATTGATACCCCTCTCTATCGCAGGCTGGTTCGCAGTCTGGTCGATCTCTACCCGATCATCATCTCCTCGGTGGTTCTCCCCCTCCACTCTTACTCCATCAAGGTCATTGCCGACTATCTTGGCTTCCGGTGGAGCGATACGGCGGCCAGCGGTGCACAGGCGATGTACTGGTACACGCAATGGCTGGCCACACGGGATGAACGGTTACTGGAGGCCATTCTTCAGTATAACCGGGAAGACTGCATGGCTACCCGTGTGGTGAAGGATTGGCTGGCCACACTTTAGCCCTCTCTCCCTTCCACTTCCCCGGTGGAGTCAAGGACCTTGAGGCTCACATTCCAGCCCTCTTGCACCCTGCGCACGGCTCGTTCATAGAGTCGAGGGGGCAGGTGACCTGCCTTGACCGCCTGATCCAGCTTCTCCTTGGTGAATACCACCTCCTTGAAGTAGTCCAGAGCCTCTGGGGAGAGCTCTTCCAACAGCAGGTCCTGGTAGATTTCCCAGCGAACGCGAGCCCACTTCCTGGCCGCTACCCCCTTCCCATAATACTCCCGTTTTTCCCCCATCCGCTCTGCAATTTCGGCCCGGAGATGGGTGAGCTCTTCCTGGAGTTGTTCGATCTGATCTTCAAGCATTTTCCCCTTGCGAATCAGGGCATCGAGTTCCTCAGACATCTCTTCCCTCCTCGGCTTCCTCCTTCCTGGAGTAAAACTCTCCTCTTCTATGATACCAGAAAGGACGAAACCTTGCCTAGAGGTCCAGAGTTCCAGGCTTGCCGTCGTTACCCTTGAGGAGGAT
>RFHZ01000164.1 GCA_003696125.1 Nitrospinota bacterium | reverse complement strand
CTGCTCGCTGGAAGTTGGGTCCAAACTCTGCCAATGGGCCAGTGAGCGGGATCAGGGTTCCGATCTTGATCGTGCCCTGGGCCGCACTCCACCGGAGCAGCGGTCCCCCCAAAACGGCTGCCCCGGTCAGGAGTCCACAGGTGGTCAGAAAATGCCGTCGTGTAACCTGGCCTTTGCTCCTTTGCGCTTTCATAATCTCCTCCTTTCTTTAAGCACATAGACCATCCTACCAATCCCTTCATCCGCAAGCTATCAAAGTAGTAGCATGAAAGCGAACGGCTGTCAATGCCTATTCTCATGACTCCTTGTGGCGATAGAGCAGCTCCAGAGATCAGGGAGAAGGACTGCCTGGAGCAGAGGGAGTTGACGATGAATTCGCCTCCTTAAGCTTCCAGGACCTGTCGAATGGTCAGGGCGAGATCTCTCCATACCAGGGGTTTCATGAGGTAGGCGCGGATGCCCAGGGCACGGGCCTTCTCCGGAGTCATGGTGTGACTGAATCCGGTATAGAGGATGATGGGGAGGTCCGGCCGAATGCGGAGTAATTCCCTGGACAGCGCTTCACCGGTCATGTTGGGCATGGTCTGGTCGGTGAGGACCAGATCGAAGCGTTGAGGATCGGCACGAAAGGCCTCCAGGGCTTTGAGGCTGTCAGTATAGGCGATCACCCGATATCCCAGCATCGTTAGCATCTGCTCTCCCAGGGCGGCAAGGGCCGGTTCATCCTCCACCAGCAGGATGGTCTCCTTTCCCCGGGGTAGAGCAGGCTCATTGTCTCCCATAGAGTCGAGGACATCATCGATTTGCGGGAAGTAGAGGGTAAAGGTGGTTCCTTGACCAGGGAGACTTTCCACCGTGATCGCTCCCCCATGACTCGTCACGATCCCGTGCACGATGGCCAGTCCCATACCGGTCCCTTCCCCCACCCCTTTGGTGGTAAAGAAGGGATCAAAGATCCGGTCCAGGATGGCAGGCTCCATCCCGCAACCGGTATCACAGATGCTCAGCTGTAGATAGGGTCCTGGGTGGAGAGGGGGATGAGCGGCGGCAAACTCGGGGGTGATTTGGGTCTTCTCCAGCCGCACCTCCAGTATCCCTCCCCTTTCCCGCATGGCATATTCTGCATTGCTACAGAGATTGAGCAGCACCTGGTGGATCTGTCCCGGGTCAGCCAGAACGGTTCCTGGCGTGTCCAGGTACTGTCGAATCTCGATGGTAGAAGGCAACGTGGCCCGGACCAGGCGCAACACTTCCTGGACCACCTGGCGAAGCTGGACCGGCTGGTAGCGCTGTTCATGTTGGCGGCTGAAGGTCAGGATTTGCTGTACCAGCTCCTTGGCCCGTTTGCCGGCGGCAAGGACCTCTTGCAGATTCTGGTAGGCTTCACTCTCTTCTGGCATGTTACGCAGGGTCAGCTCTGTATAGCCGAGGATGGCGGTGAGGATGTTATTAAAATCGTGGGCAATGCCGCCGGCCAGGGTACCGATCGCTTCCATTTTCTGGGCCTGGCGCAGTTGCG
>RFHZ01000163.1 GCA_003696125.1 Nitrospinota bacterium | reverse complement strand
CGGTAGTAGAGGGGAGGGGTGCCGCCTTTGTTGAGGCGGGCCTCTAAACCCCAACCCTGTTCTATCGACTGTTTTCTCCACGGCTCGAGCAATTCCACCACGGCACAGAAGGGGTGGGGAACGATCTGAAACTGATCCGTGACCTGGGTTATCCCGGCAATTTCCTCTAGGCCTGACCGGATCTCTGCCCCCTGCTTTTCACTGGCCACGCGTCCTGCCAGGGTGACCGTTCCGGTCTGCGGGTCCACGGCATCGACCCTGACCTCTGCACACTGCAGCATCTCGGGATGCTCTTCCAGCCATCGAGCTACCTGCTGCCGCAGCGTTGTCCCCTCCGGGGGAGAGGGCCAGAAGAGATAGGCCAGGAGGAGTCCCAGAGGAATCACCACCAGCAACACGGTCCCGACCTTGAGCAGCAGGTGGGTCCAGGGGAGCCTGATCGGCTTGCCAGGGACCGAAGGGACACTGTAAGGTTGGGGGGTGAGTTTGTCGACCTCTTCGATCTCTTCCAGGGGAGAGGGAAGATGCTGAGCCTGTTCATGCCGGATCTGGTTCAGGGTCAGTTCATCTTCGATGCCCAGGAAGTATCGTCCACTGAAACCGAGTCCCAGGCAGAGGTAGTAGATCTCCCGGATCTCTCTTTGCTCCCCCCGGAGCCGCTCCAGCCGTTCAAAGAACTCTTCTCCCGCGTTCCGGGTCTGATAGTATTCGAGCTGGAGGGGGAAGGCCTTCCATTGATTATGGTGTTGCCAGTTGGTATGTTTTAAGATGGTCTCATCAGCCCAGGCGACAAAAGCAAAACGCGCGTCCTGATACTCCTGTTCCAGGAGCCCCTGTCGCTTGGCCGCACTCTCCTGCTGCTTGAGCAAAGCGGAGATCTCCCCCCGGACCTGCTCATAGGAAGGCTGCTCTTCCCCCTGCTCAACGGTCTGCTCAAAGAGCAGGACATAGGCAAACAGATCGGCGAAGAGTTCCGGTAAAGTGGGCATGACCTCTTCCTAGGTTTCCGAGATGACCAGTAACTCCATCTCCGTCTCTTGCGAGGGAAGCTCACAGTACACGGCGATATTTTGCCGCTGTTCGATCCGCCGCCAGAGAGGGGCATGATGATCGAGGAGGAAATAGCTGCAGTGCGCACGACGGGGGAGCTCTTCTGGAGGGGTATCCAGATAGTCGAGCTGCAGTCCGGGGAGGGCACGTTGCCGTAACGCCTCCATTTCCTCGCGAGAACAGACCTTTCCCGTCTCGGTCAAGCGGCGGAGCAACTCTTTGGGAGGCAGATCGACCTTTATGGAGAGATAGTAGCGATTGTTCCCTTCAAAGAATCGCTGGTCAAGACTGGCGGTAAAATACTCGCCGTCAAAAGCCAAGGGCACGGTGTACTCTGGACCCTTGGTGAGCTCGTTAAGGAGGTCCTTGGCCGTGCGTATCGCCACATCAAAACATTCCCAGAGATGATCATGACGATAAGGGGGGAGGGGACCACCGAGCACGGAGATCGTTTCCGAGAAGGTGGAAAATTCGCCTATCAGTTGACGAAGCAAGGCATAGAAGAGGGCCGGTGGGGTCTCCTCTATCTCCAGGTAGTGATGAAAGAGGGGGATATAGCGGTTGACCATCTGCATCATCAGCAGGTAAACCGTCTCGCGTGCGCCCATCTCGACGGTATGGACCCGGCGCTGCCGTTTGTACTCGGCCAGTTCGCGTCCCTTAGCGGTCAGGAGATCGCGCATCTCTTTGAGCATCCCTGTCAACACCGGGGAGGAATAGACGGAGATGGCCGGTGGGATATACCGCCTGGAAAGCACCGCTCCCTGCCCTTCTGTCGCTCGCAGGAGTTCGGCAATCTTGATCAACTCGTAGTCCTGGGCCTGGGCAATCTCTTCTGCAAAGAGGATACGGACTTCGTGGACCAGATACTGCACCGGGCATCCCTGGGTATCTGGTGTAAAGAGGTCCGGGGTGGTGATCTCCTGAATGCTGAAACGCCGGTACTGCTCCTGGGAGCCTGCTCTCCTTTCTGACGCCGGTGTCGTAACATTCCCCTCCTCCCACTGCAATCGTTTCAGTCCCAGGTAGACCTCCAGCGGCTTTCCCTCCGCATCCAGCGCTTCCTCAAAGTTGCGGGGAACGATACGGGCGTTGCTGAGCGTCGCTTCCCCGTGGCAACATACCAGCGTCCCTTCTCTGGTAATCAGCTCGCACTGTTCTATCTCCAGGAGAAAGTTCTGCAGGGCCGCTTCATTGATCACCAGCGATTTTATCCCCCAGCAGAAGGGGAAGGAGAGGTGGAGGGCATGCCACAGGCGGGTTTCGTGGTACCGATCCTGCTGCTGGAAATGCTGAGGTTGTAAAAACATTCCCTGGCCCCAGAAGATCGGGCGAAGTGCGTTCATCCTATTCCTCCGCATACTCAGAAGCAGATTCCTCTTATGCTTTTACCACTCTCTGGGAATGGGGGAGGGCGAGTCTCATTCCTGGGACCTGAGAGGAGCAGTAAAATAAGGGATCATCAGCAGGTCGTCTCTTCTCTGGCAGGCCATCGATCCCTGCCTCTCGATCACGCCGTGAGCAGGACTTCCCATGAGTGGCAAGTCTTTCTAGGAAAGTACCACAGATGTCCTGCAGAGTCAAGCGGTTTTTAGAACGAGTTCCCTGCCTGCTGGTAAAGGGGGGTCTCCCTGAGGGCCGGGCTGGGACATTTCTTCCCAAAATGGGGGTTTTTTCTTTTGTATTTCTGTGCTACTATAGAGCAGAACCTGGATATAATATGTAGTGAAGTTGGGATGCCAGAGGTTTTTAGTCTATGCACGTGGGTGTATTCATCAAAGAGAAAGGAGTGTATCGATGGCGAATCAAGAACTCCAAGATCAGGAAGCTTTGAACCGAGAGGCCATTGAGGTCCATCGCCGCAACCGGGGGAAACTGCAGACCCGATCCAAGATCCCGGTACGCACGCCCAAGGATCTGAGTATCGCCTATACCCCTGGCGTTGCTGCCGTCTGTTTAGAGATCAAAGCCGATGTGAACAAGGTCTATGAACTGACCGGTAAGGGGAACACCATTGTGGTGGTGACCGATGGATCGGCCGTGTTAGGCCTGGGGAACATCGGGGCAGAAGCGGCGATGCCGGTCATGGAGGGGAAGTGCATCCTCTTCAAAGAGCTGGCCGGGGTCGATGCCTTTCCTCTCTGCCTGCGTACCCAGAAGAGCGAAGAGATCATCAACATCGTGAGGAATATTGCCCCCGGGCTTGGTGGCATCAATCTCGAGGACATTGCGGCGCCTCGCTGTTTCGAGATCGATGAAGCTCTGCAGGATATCGGCATTCCGGTATTCCACGACGATCAGCACGGCACCGCCATCGTGGTCCTGGCCGCCATGATCAATGCCGCCAAAGTGCTGGGCAAGAACCTGGCCGACCTCTCCGTGGTGCTCAACGGGGCCGGAGCCTCGGGTATCGCCTGCGCCAAGCTGATGCTCGGGGTCGGTTTCGAGAAGAAGATCGATCCCCTGGTCAAGAGCGTGATCCTCTGCGACAGCAAAGGGATCCTCCATCCAGACCGCACCGACCTGAACCCGGCCAAGCAGGAGATCACCAAGATTACCAACCTGGAGCGGATTCAGGGGGGACTGGCCGAGGCGATGAAGGGACGCGATATCTTCATCGGCCTTTCGGTCGGAGAGTGTGTGACAAAGGAGATGGTGCGATCCATGGCTCCAGACCCGAT
>RFHZ01000162.1 GCA_003696125.1 Nitrospinota bacterium | reverse complement strand
TGGTGTGAAAGCTGTGGATGAGCTGGCCGATTTCATCCCGGCTGTTGACCGGAAGGGGGACACTATACCTCCCCTGGGCGACCTGTTCCGCTGCCTGAGACAGGACCCTGATCGAGGAGACGATGGGTCCCACCACCAGGCGAATCAGGAGCAGGATACCACCGATGCCGCCTAACCCGATCAGCACATAGGAGATGAGAAAGCGGATAATCGGAGCCAGTACCGTCTGGCCAGGGGCAAACAGGACCACGGTCCAGGGTGCAGCCTGCAACCGGTAAAACCCGCTCACCCATTTGGGGGGATGGCCGGAGCCAAACAGGGTTCCCACCCTTTGGGTTTGCAAAGCTGCCAGCGTCGCTTTCTCTACCGGATCCCCGGTATCCCCGAGTTGACGTCCCTTCTGCTGGGGATCGGTGTGGGCGAGATAGCGACCGGTATCATCAACCAACCCCGCCACCGTCCCTTCCCCCCACCCGCGAGTAAGGATTCCTGCAATCAGCGCATCGAACCTGATCACCACCTCCAGGGTACCGAGCGTGCGGCCGGTTTCATCGGTGAGATGGGAGATCAGGGAAAGCGTTTCCTGGCCCGCTTGTGCGTCATAGTGGGGAGGAGAGACTTCTGCTATACGGCCACGATGAAAGCGCATCATGCCTCGCCGGGATCCCATGCCCCCAGGACGATCGGTACCCGGCATCATCGGCATGCTCCGGGCAGAAGGGGGGTCTGCTGTCCAGGTCAACGTGACCCTGTTCACCCCTTCTTCCTCCTGGAGTTGTTGCAACAGCCACTCCTGGATGGCAGACCCATTGGGATTCTGGCCGGTGGCATGAAACCGTTCGATCCAGCTTTTCAGGCGATTCAGCCGCCTATCGATCGTGTCGGCTGCCCGTTCGAGTTTCAGGAGCGCACTCTCTTCCCAGGCTTGCAGCAGATGCTGCCGGATGGAAAAAAACCCGAAAAAGGCTAACCCCAGGAGAATGACGGCTACCGGAACCAGCAGATAGAGCACCAGACGGTGCTGCAGGCTTTTGACCATCAAGGCTTCTCTCTACTCTTGGCGGAGCACATCGGCTTTCATACGCTCAAATTCTTCTTTATCGATTTCTCCCCGGGCATAGCGCTCTTTGAGAATCTCCAGGGCTCTTGCTCCGCTGGAGGAAGGGGGAATCTGTGGCGAATTCCTCTCCTGTCCCCATACCCATTTCACCAGTGCAACAATCCCCACAATGACCAAGATCCAGAAGGCAAGCATCACGATACCCATTCCCCAGCCTCCCATCCCTCCCCATCCCCAATATCCTGACATCATTTCCGTTCTCCTTTTCCTGCCTTATCTATCAGATGTTTGCTTACCTGCAAAAGCTTCCTACCCGCCATGGCATGCCTCACAGTATATCGCATACCCTGGCCCCTGTGCAATCGTTCTGTGCTCTGCCAGTCCTCCTTGACCCTGTTTAGGAGAGCTGGACGGGTGGGAGGGAAGAAAGAGGCGAGAGAAAAGGGCTTGCATCGAACCGGATTTTTCGTTACACTGCTGGGTAAAGAGAACGTGTGGTACCGAAATATCGAAGAGGGAAACGTGGTGCAACGCACTCCATTACCCAAACAGATCCTGGCAGGAGGGCTGTTGTGTGCTCTCGTCCTTGCCTCTATCGCCTGCCTTTTCCCCTTGTTAGAAAAGATTCAATCCCCCCATACCCCGTGTTGGGTGCTGGAATTCATGCTGTTCTCCTTGTTGTTTGTTTTCCTGACCCACCTCACCGCCCTGAGTGAACACCGTATCCCCCGACAGGTCATGCTCCTCCAGCTCTATAAACCCCCCAAGTAATCCTGTCTCCTTTATCCCCCAATCCCTGAAAAGAGCGACCCGTAGCGAAAGTCTCTCTCTGCCGGTACTCACCGGAGGGAGATAGAGACCTGGTCTAGCTCAACACAAGTCCCATACGTGTCTTATCTGTCATAGAAAGGAGAAGATATGGAGCGCCACAGACGATGGCGTGCTCTCCCTTCCCGCCTGTGGAGTATCGGTCTAGGGATCATGCTGACCATCTTTGCGACGCAGGGAGCAGCCGTAGAGCATTACAGCCAAGAACTGGGGCTTTACAGGCCCCCAAAGCCTGTAACGGTCCCTTCCTTTCGCCTGCAGAGTCTCGATGGAAATACCATCGCGTTGGAAGACTTACGCGGCAAGATCGTTTTTCTGAAC
>RFHZ01000161.1 GCA_003696125.1 Nitrospinota bacterium | reverse complement strand
CGGTAGTAACGGGCAAGGATAAGGAGGGCGTCTGCGGCAAAGAGGAGACGGTAGAAGAGCTTTTGCCCGACGCTTTTGGTATCGATATCGGGGAGGAGGGAGGCAAAGAGGCAGATGGCGAAAAGGGAGAGCAATTCGACGGCACTCGGGAGGAAGAATCCCAGGCTCAATACTCCGAGCACGAGGAGGAAGGTGACGGTACCGCCGTAGAGGTGTCCCCGGTAGTTGCTCATGGTCAGGTGAGAACAAGTCGCGGTGGTGTTTTCTGCCTGCGGATGAGCCGCAGGAAGTTATAGAAGGCAAAGTACTCCCAGGCAAACGGGCCGAAGCCCCAGAATCCGGCGATAGGCATCTCAAAGATCCGCACATCCTGGGTAAAGGGAACGGTATAGATCCATTTGGCCGTAGCCCAATAATTCCAGAACTCCCAGAAAAACCCGCAGATCAATCCGCCGATGAAGAGGGAGAGGATGCGACTCGCGCTCCCCTCTTCCAGGTCACGGAGCAGGGCATCTCCTCCACTGCTATAGACGATGGGATCGAGGAGCAGCACAAATCCTACCCAGACCAGGGCAAAGAGATAGCGGGCATAGAAGCGGGGAAGCAGCAGCGGGACAATCAGGCTGAGGAGTCCGATGCCGATAGAGAGGTAGATGAAGCGAGAGGAGGGGGAAAAGGGGGGGAGGCGGAAGCGGGTAAAGAGTCCCAGGGTTTCCAGGAGTTCTGCCGTTTGGAAGAGTCCGGGCATGATGGTGGCAAAGGCCAGGATATAGCCGAGCTGGCGTACCCAGAAATTCTGGGGCAGTCCCACGTAGTGCCAGTTGTCCAGGTGGAGGTTGTAGACCTCAAAGATGAGCCAGATCAGGATAGAGAGGGGAAGCTGGAGCCAAAACTCTCTCCGGCGGTTCATGAGGAGGGAGTTGCCTTTCAGGCGGAAGATGAGGGCATCCAGAAAGAGGATATACCCCCACCAGCAGAGCGGCGTTGTCCACTGGTTGATGGTACGCACCACGGTATAAGGGGTAGAGGACGGGGCAAAGACGAACTGGAGGAGAATCGACGTTTCGGCCAGGGCGATCAGGGCCAGACCGGCATATCCGTATCTGCGAAAGGTTGGGCACAGGTCTATCGCATACCTCTCCCTGGATTCCCTTCCCTCAGGCATGCTTTCCCTCCTTCCCGCGTACGCCTGCCGTTTCCGGGATCACGAGGTGGCGCTCTTTCGTCTCGAGCTGATCGGGATAATGGTCTGTGTTTTGGTGACGCCGGCGATGCGTCTGACCCGGTCATGGACGAATTGTCCTACTGCTTCCGAGTCAGAGGAGAGCCAGTCGCGTTCCACGGCGATCTTGGCTACGATGTCGAAGTCACCGGGAACAAAGTGGATCTCCTGCACCTCGGGATAGGAGAAGAGCTCGTCCATGACCCGGTCCTCACGGCCCGCTTCCACGTTGATCAGGAGAAACGCCGTGGTGACCCGCCTCATCTCTGGAAATTCGATCTCCTTGCGCTCTGCCATCTTCTCTCGAAATTCCTCCATGTCTTTGGGGATAAGCTGATCGAGCTCGATACCATATGTCCGCTCTCGCCCTTTTTGCCATTGATGCGAGGAGATATAGGTATAGAGATCGGCCACGGTACGGTTGGGGAAGGCCTTGGCCAGTCGGCTCCGTTCAATGATGCTTACCAGGGGACGATAGATCGTCTTGTACCAGTCTCTGGCCGCGCTCTTGAAGGAGACAGGGGTACCGGTTTTCTCCTCCAGGTAGTGCTGGTGCTCGGCGATCTGTCCCAGGAGATAGGCGTATTGTCCGATTTCTGTCAGCTCAACCGGCTCGCTAAGCCCTGTCTTCCACTCAAAATCGGCCTTCTCTCGGTAGAGCACGTTCTCCCAGGTCTCTTTGGAGGGGAGATACTCTACCACATGGGCATCGATGTAGACCTGACCCAACTCTTTGGCCGCCGCCACGCGGTGGTTTCCATCCAGGACGTAGTACTCGTCTTTGATCTTGTACAGCTCGACCGGAGGGAGAGGTTTTCCCCGGCGCATCGCCTCTTTGATGTGCTCGAGGCGATCGGGAGGGTGATCGTCTTTTAAGCGGAACTGGTCATCAAAATCGCGGTATCGTCCCACGCTGCCGACAATCTGTCGTACCGGGACCACACGCAGGCCGAGATCCCGGCGGGTCACCGCTTCTTCTGCCCGTTGTTTCTCTTCAAAGCTCTTCAGTTCTTTCCGGCCCCGCCACTGCGTCCATAGCTCTCTACCGTGCTGCCATACGCTGGTCAGCCTCGATCTCAAGGAGGTAGTATCCATAGCTATTAATCACCTCGGTTGAGTTTACCCGGGTAATCCGTTGCGCGCGGGTCGTATAGTTAAAGTGCATGTGTCCGTGGATGAAGTAGCGCGGTGCGTACCGTTCGATCAGATAGCGAAATCCTTCAAAGCCCCGGTGACACTGATCTTCTGCATCGTGGATATGACGGGGAGGGGCATGGGTGATGATGATATCCACCCCGCCATGCCACCAGATCTTGGGTCGCACCCTGCGGATCTTCCACCACATCTCCCGTTCGGTATACTGGTGTGGCTTGCCGTTGTACCACCGGGAACCCTCCAGGCCCAGGATACGTATGCCCCGGTGGATGACCAGCCTGCCATCGATGTCCTCGCATCCCTCCGGGGGATTCTGATCGTACTGGATGTCGTGGTTTCCCCGGACGTAAAAGAGCGGCACATTGAACATGGTAACCAAAAAAGTCAGGTACTCGGGCGGTAGATCGCCGCAGGAGAGAATCAGTTGGATGTCGGGAAAGCGTTCCGGTTTGAAATGATCGTATAATGCCGGTACCACATAATCGGAGACGGTGAGGATACGCATCGATCATTTTTCCTTTTTTTCGCCAGCACCGCTGGGATACGGAGAGCATTCTCCTTTGTTACACATTATAATATAGAACAGGCCGCAGGAAAAGAGCAGAGAGTCGAGGATTGACCATTCCGGCCTCTCACGTTATCATCAAGGATACGGGTTCACGTCCGGGCGCAACCGAGAAGTTAAGATAGCATAGAAGAAAGCAAAAGCAAAGACACAGAAAGGAGACATCATGCGTCTCGCCCTTTTCTCCCCCCCAGCCTGGAAAGCCCCCTCTCCACACTGTGCGCAGTGGGAAGCGGTCGTGGCAGGACTGGCCCAAGGACTCGAACAAGAAGGCATCTCTGTCCACCGGTTTCCGGCCGCAGTGGAAGAAGATGAATATTCCCTTTCGCCTCCTGGGAGCTCCCGGGAGCAGGGAATCAAGGTAGGAGAATATCTCGCCTGGTCGGACGCGTTTGAACAGGCAGAGGGATTTGATCTTATCCATACTTATGGGGACTTTTTCCCTTTGAGCTATCTTGGTCTCACCACCACCCCGGTTGTGGCGACCATTCATGATCTCTGCTCTCCTCCCAGCCTCCCCGTGTATAAGCGTTACAATCCGCGAGTCTATTATGTTGCGGTCAGTGAGGCCAGCCGTTCCTCAGAGCTCAGGTACCTGGCCACGATCTATCCTGGCGTCGCCGTACAGGCCTTCCCCTTTCACCCCGAGCCGGCCGATTACCTCTTTTTCGGATATGGTATTCACCCTGAGAGCGGGGTGGAAGAGGCCATCTCCATTGCCCGGGAGGCCGGCATGAAATTGCGGGTAATGGGGACTGTTGAGGACAGGCCGTATTACGAACAGGTGGTACGACCCCATCTGGATGGAGGGTGGGTGGAGTTGATAGGAGAGGGGAACCTTGATAGCTGGCGACAGGGGGTAAGCAGGGCATTGGCATTTCTTCATCCGATTCGTTCCGGCGCCTCCATGCCCCTGGCCGTGCTGGAGGCCATGGCCTGCGGCACGCCGGTGATCGCCTTTCGGCAGGGGGTGATGTCTGAGTTGATTCAGGAGGGGGTAAGTGGATTTCTGGCAGATACGGTGGCCGAGGCGGTTCAGGCGATCTCCAGGATCAAAACCCTTGCCCGGGAGCAATGTCGGGAGCATGTGGCCACCCGTTTTTCCCTCCAGCAGATGGTGGAGCGCTACCTGCAGGTCTATCGGACCGTTTTGGAGCAGAACCGTCGTGAGGATCATCGTCCCTGGGGATACTATGAGGTGTTATCCGATAAACCTGATCACAAAGTGAAACGAATCGTTGTCCATCCGGGACAGCGGCTCAGCCTGCAGCGTCATCACCACCGTGCCGAACACTGGCATGTGATCAGGGGAAAAGCCCTGGTGACCAGAGATAAGGAACAGATCTCCCTGGAGGCAGGAGAATCGATCGACATTCCGCGGGGGGCCACCCATCGGGTGCAGAACCCGGGTTCTGAACCCCTGGTCTTCATCGAGGTGCAGCGAGGAGACTATTTCGGGGAAGATGATATTGAGCGG
>RFHZ01000160.1 GCA_003696125.1 Nitrospinota bacterium | reverse complement strand
GCTCAGCATGGCTCCCCATTCCGGGAGAGGCGGCTGTGCACCCAGACCGAGAAAGCTCAGGCCGGCTGCATCGAGGATGGCGGTGGCAAAGCCGAGGGTGCTCTGCACGATCAGCGGAGCCAGCGAATTGGGGAGAATGGTCCGGAAGATCAGGCGAAAATCCTGGGCTCCCAGGGAGCGGGCGGCCAGCACGTACTCCTGCTGTGCCTGGGCCAGAACCGAGGCCCGCACGATGCGGGCGTATTGGGGTATCCCGACCACCCCGACCGCGATCATGGCATTGCGGAGCTTGGGACCGAGCATGGCCACGATGGCGATGGCCAGCAAGATACTGGGAAAGGCGAGCATGATGTCCATCAACCGCATGATGCACTGGTCCACACCACGCTGGTAAAAGCCGGCCAGTGCCCCCAGCAGGGTACCGATAACCAGGGAAATGCCGACGGAAATGGTACCGATGAAGAGTGATAAGCGGGCCCCGTGAATGATTCGACTCAACAGGTCCCGTCCAAAATCGTCGGTACCCAGCAGATGTGTCCTCTCCCCTCCCTCTTCCCAGACCGGGGGTTTCAGTCGATTATAGAGGTCCTGCTCCAGGGGATCATGCGGGGCGAGCAGGTCGGCCAGGGTGGCAATCAGGACAAAGCCGAGCACGATGAGTCCCCCGGCCAGCGCAGTCCGGTTGCGCAGGAGTCGCTGTAAGACCTCACCAAGGAAGGGGAAGCGCATTTATCCTACTCCATATCGGCTTTTAGCCTTCAGTTCCCTGCTTTTACCAGGCAGACGCCGGGTTTGACTATCCATACCGGATTCTCGGATCGATATAGGCATAGAGCAGATCGACCAGAAGATTGATCAGCACAAAGAAGGCGGCCACCAGCAGGGTGCCTCCCTGCACGGCACGAAAGTCTCGCGCATAAACGGCCAGCAAGAGCCAGCGTCCCACCCCGGGCCAGGCAAAGATCGTCTCGGTCAGGATGGCCCCTCCCAGGAGATAGCCGAACTGGAGACCGGTTACCGTAATCACCGGGATCAGGGCGTTACGCAGGGCATGTTTGTAATGGACACGAAAGCGACTCAACCCCTTGGCTTCGGCGGTACGGATATACTCCTCTCTGAGCACTTCGAGCATGCTGGAGCGCGTCATGCGAGCGATGATGGCCAGCGGGATGGTGCCCAGGGTGATGGCCGGCAGGATCAGATGGAGCAACACATCGCGAAACGCCCGCCAGTCACCGGCCAGGAGGCTATCGAGGAGGTAGAAGTTCGTGGTAATGGGG
>RFHZ01000159.1 GCA_003696125.1 Nitrospinota bacterium | reverse complement strand
GAGAGCAACACGGTAGAAATTAAGGCCATCGGGTGGAAAGTCCACAACAGATTGTTTATCCGGGGAAGGGAGTTTATTTTATGAAGAGAGTTGATCTGAACAGCAAGTGCGAGAAAAACTGGGGTTGCGATGAGATAGGGAATCATGCACCTGCTGCAGAGCAAGTTTCAAAACCTGGAGGTCACCCTGACGGCCTGGGAAGGAGCCATCTCGGAGCAGGACTACGACGATAAAATCCGCGAGGCCTTCCAGCAGTTGGGGATCGAGGTGGAAGAGGGATGAAATGGAGAAAAGCCTGCACCAGTTGCCCGTTGGTGCTATCAGGAGCGCTCTAACTCCCGGAAACGGGGATCGAGGGTATCACGGAGTCCATCCCCCAGCGTGTTGAAGGCGAGCACACTCAGGGCAATGGCCAGCGACGGCCAGAGCACCAGGGTCGGCTCGATATCCATCAGATCCCGCGCTTTGGCCACCATCACCCCCCAGGTGGCCGTAGGTGGGGGTGGTCCCAACCCCAAAAAGCTCAAACCGGATTCGAGGAGGATGGCAGAACCGAGACTGAGCGAGGTCTGCACAATGACCGGTGCCATCATATTGGGTAAGATGGCCCGCACAATGATGCGCATATTCGAACTCCCCACCGCCCGCGCCGCTTCCACATACTCGTGCTGCTTCACCGAAAGGGCCGAACTATAGGCAATGCGGGCAAAACGGGGGACGTACAGCAGCCCGATGGCCAGAACCAGCTTCGAGACCCCGGTGCCGAGAAAGGCGACAATGGCGATGGCCAGAACGATGGGTGGGAAGGAGATCAGGATATCCATCATCCGCATCACCACCGTATCCACCATCCCTCCCCAGTAGGCGGCCACTACCCCTAAAAGCACACCGGCCACCAGGGCCAGTGCGACCGAGTACACGGCGACCTGCATGGAGATGCGTGCCCCGAAGATCAACCGGCTCAACGTATCCCGACCGTAATCGTCTGTTCCCAGCCAGAATCGCTTGCTCGGAGGCTCCAGGGAATAGCGCATGTGCATCTTGGCCGGATCGTACGGGGCCAGAAACGGGGCCAGGAGAGCGGTGAAAAAGAGGAGCACCACAAACCAGCCACTCGCCAGCACGCGCCTGTTTTTGAGGATAGCCCGGAGCATCTCTCACCTAGTCGTAGCGAATACGGGGATCGATATAGGCATTGATGATATCGACCAGCAGGTTAATCAGGATAAAGCCACCGGCGATGATCAGCACCACCGCCTGCACCATCGGATAATCCCGCCGCCATACCCCGTTGATAAGCAGGGTACTCAGTCCCGGCCAACTGAAGACGTATTCGATCACCACCGTCCCCCCCAACAGGGTCCCCATCTGGATACCGGTCAGGGTCACCACCGGGATGAGGGCGTTACGTAAAGCGTGTTTGTAGTGCACGATGACGTCGCGTACCCCTTTGGCCTGCGCGGTACGGATGTAGTCCTGGCGCAGGACCTCAAGCATTGCCGAGCGGGTCATGCGAATGATAAAGGCGGCCTGACTCAACCCCAGGGCGGCGCTGGGGAAGAGGAGAAGGCGGAGGTGTTCCCAGGGATTTTCGGTAAAGCTCACGAAGCCGGCCAGCGGCAACCACTGCAGATAGAGACCGAAGGCGAGAATGGCAAAGGTCCCCACAACAAAGTTGGGTGTGGAGAGCCCGATCAGGGAGAAGGTGCCGATGACAAAGTCGAGGGGACGATTCGCCTTTAGAGCGGCAAAGATCCCCAGCGGAATCCCGAGCAGGAGCGCAATACACATGGAGGCCAGGGCGAGTTCAAGGGTGCGGGGAAGCTGGCGCAGGACATCCGGGGCGATCAGGCGGCCGGAAAGGGGGGATCGACCGAGATCCCCCCGCATGATCCGTGCCAGCCAGCGCAGGTACTGCACCAACAGCGGCTGGTCCAGTCCAAGCGCCTTCCGCACCACCTCCATCTGCTCTGCGGTCGCTCCGCCGGTCTCTCCCCCGCCAAACATCACATCGACCACGTCTCCGGGGACGAGATGCATCAGGAAGAAGACGATCGTCGCCACGCAGAAGACG
>RFHZ01000158.1 GCA_003696125.1 Nitrospinota bacterium | reverse complement strand
TCCGGGAAATCGACTGCCGCCTTCCCCCCAGGGATAACGGTCAGGTTGGGTAGACGGGTACGGTATACGACATCCTCCAGTTTCCATTTATTGATGATAACCTCCCTTATCCCTCGGGTATTTTCCAGGCCCAAGAGCCGGTGAATTCGCGAATGGCGGAGATCTAAATCGACGAGTAAGATTCGTTTATTCGGCTTGAGCAGGGCCGCAGCAAAGGCCAGGCCGATAGCCGTGGTCGTTCGGCCCTCTTTCGGCTCAGCGCTCGCCACCAGGATATTCCCCACCACGGTCGCCTCTTGAGGAGCCAGGGTATCAGTCTCTGGGACAAGGAGCCGGGGAGGAGTACCGGGAGGGACCAGGGAAAGCCTCTCCACCACGCTCCCATAATAGTGTATCAATGCTTCTCGAGTCAGTCTTTTCTTCATCAGCGATCTGCTCTAGGCTTTGCCCCCCACCTCTAGCGAGTGACAATGACTCGTCTCTCTGTCTCTCCGGTAAATATCCTCTTGATCTCATCCCCTAAGATGATCGACCGCTCCAGACTCAGGATAGGAGAGAGCACCTTGCCGATATGATCGAAGAAACGATCGACGTTGGCCACAAAACTGGGGGGCACATAGACGATATCCCCTCCCTGCAGGGTCACAACCTGTCCCTGATCCCCTTCCTGAAATAATCGCTTGAGATTAATAGAGCGAAGTTCCAGCTCTGACGGGCTCCTATGAATCAGGATGATCCGCTTCTGATCAGCATCCAGCGTAGGACCACCCGCCAGCAAAAGCGCATCGAGGATGTTTAACGAATCCTCGATAACCAGCAGACCGGGACGCTCCACCTCCCCGAACACATAGATCTTCCGGCTGCGAAAAGCGGTCACATCGACATTCACCTGGGGGTTGGTGATATAGTCCTTCAGTCCATCCGTGATGATGCGCCGTAGATCTTCTGTCCCCTTTCCTGCCGCCTGAATCTCACCGACCAGCGGATAGAATATCTTTCCGGTAGGGCTGATGCGGAGGGTTCGATTCAGGTCATCATGTTTCCACACGGTGATTTTCACCTCATCTCCCACCCCCAGCCTAAATCCCTGCACCTGCCCCTCTTCCCCCGGCAAGGCTGCCTGCTGTTCCTCTTCCGCGGTCCCTTCTGCCCTTGTATCCGGTATAGAGGGAAGGGAGCGACAGGCAGAGAGGCTAAGAGCGAGAAGAAAGACAAATAGGCTGCGCTTACATCTCATCATCTTCACGCTTTTTCCACCGTATTCCCCACCTGCTCCCCCACCTTATGCGGTCGTTGGAGTGGTCCCCCGTTCCTTGTCGGGAAAGAAACCGGTGGGACAACTCCGATAACCTTTACCCCTAAGGCCTCATGCACCTCTTCCGGGGCATGCAGGGTATCACTCCAATACTCCAGGAAAAAGGCGAGCCCTACGCTGCAGGAAAGGCCGACTACCATCCCAATCAATACGTTGAGAATCCAGATAGGCCAATCCGGTTCGGTACCTTCCGGGATGAAGGCGGGATCAGAAACCTTGATATCAAACTCACTGATTTCGGTAAAGCGCTGCACCTCCAGCTCGAGTAACTTCTGTCGCAGGGTCAGATAGCGATCCTTCAGACCGGCCACCGAACGGGTCAGCCGTTCTAATTCGGTCTCCTTGCGGGCAATAGTCGCTAACTCCTCCTCAAGACCGGCCAGTTCGGCCTGCAGGGTCCTTACTTTGCTCTGCACTTCGGCAAGAGAAGCCTCGGTGTTCAGGATCTGGCTCTCCAGATCCTGGTAGAGCGGATTCAATGCCGTCGTTTCGCTGAGGAGAATCCGTTCCGCTTCTTCCTGGAGCTTCTGCTTATTCAGGGCAATGCGGGCCTGTAACCCGAGGATATCCGGATGCTTGGGCTCCAGATCCTTTTGCAGGTCGGCCAGACTCATCTCCGCCGCGTTCAAATCCTCTTTCAGCTTTTCATAAATGGCATTCGTTCCCGTTGTCTCGGCAGTG
>RFHZ01000157.1 GCA_003696125.1 Nitrospinota bacterium | reverse complement strand
GTGCCACTCGACAATCACACGGGATCGCATTTGTCTCTGTTTGGGGAAGTAGAGACTCTCTCCGGAAGCTCTTCCGGCCCATCCGGTGAGGGATTTCCTCCCTCTCACGATCTTTCCCTCCTTTCCAGTGCTGCACCACCATTTGTGGCCGTGTCATGCGGCACAGAAAGGGGGCTTGACAAATCAGTGAGAATCCGTATATTTTTTATTGATATTGGTTTTCAATATCAATATGTTGGCCAGCCCATCGGCCGAGGAAGCGACATGATGGCCGCCCGTTCCGGAACGGCAAAAGGTAAACCACTACATCGGCAACAGAAGCTCTCTAAGTAAAGGAGGATTCCCATGCGCTCACCACAACACCATCCACGACTTTTCCCTTTGAGAATCGCTGCAATGCTACTGGGGATAGGCGGGTTCCTCTTCCTCTTTCCCCTCCTGACCAGCGCTGCCTCTCCCGAACTGATCATCTATTCGGGCCGGAGCGAGCACCTGGTCGCTCCTATCATCACCCAGTTCCAGGACGCAACCAGAATCCCAGTGAAGGTCCGCTGGGGGAAGACCGCGGAACTGGCCGCTACCCTGCTGGAAGAAGGGTCGAATACGCCAGCTGACCTCTTCTTTGCGCAGGATCCAGGAGGCCTGGGAGCGGTCTCCTCTTTGTTTGCCCCCCTCCCTGAAGATATCCTGAAGCGGGTCGATCCTCGCTTCCGCGATCCCCAAAAACGTTGGGTAGGCATCTCGGGACGGGCACGAACCATCGTGTACTCCACCAAGCGGGTACGCCCCGAAGAGCTGCCCACCGACCTCTGGGGGTTTACCGATCCCCGCTGGAAAGGGCGGATCGGTTGGGCACCCACCAACGCTTCGTTTCAAACCATGGTCACCGCGATGCGAGTTCTCTGGGGAGAAGCCAAGACCCGGCAATGGCTCCAAGGCATTCTGGCAAATGAACCCAAGGTGTACCCCAAAAATACGCCGATTGTCGCTGCAGTTGGGGCCGGGGAGATCGATGTCGGGTTCGTGAATCACTACTACCTCTACCGCTTTCTGCGAGAAGAAGGAGAGGATTTCCCTGCCCGAAACTATTTCCTTCCGAGCGGTGGACCAGGGTCCCTGGTGATGGTGGCCGGTGCCGGCATCCTGGCCTCGTCGGATCACCAGGAGGCTGCCCAGAAGTTTTTGCGCTTCATGCTCTCACCGGTGGCCCAGCAGTACTTTGCAACGCAGACGTTCGAATATCCGCTGGTCGCAGGGATCCGTACCCATCCCGATCTGGTCCCCTTGGCCCAGCTGAAGGTCCCGCAGATCGCGCTGGCCGACTTGGCCGATCTCAAAGGGACGCTCAGATTGCTGCGTGAAGTCGGTGCATTACCATAAGGATCACTGAGAACGCCTGTCGATCAGGATGCGGTACCGCCGGAATGGCCTCTCCAGAGCAGTGTCGATCTCCTGCTCCGGGGCCATGTCCGGCTGGTTAGTAGGTGGAACGACCTCCTCGCCGTTTCCCTCACATTGCAGTGACGACTCTCCCGCTTTAGCGTGGAGAGTCGTCACTCGTTTGCACGCGGAGAGAAGAGAAGAATCTTTTCCGGGCCCTCATCGTTAAAGATCGCAAGCAGTGTATCCTCCAAGATAACTGACGGCTTTCCTGAGGTGAGGTAGCCTCGCGATAGCCTTGCGAAT
>RFHZ01000156.1 GCA_003696125.1 Nitrospinota bacterium | reverse complement strand
TCCTCCTCCTTGTGCAAAAGTCCTACCATGCCTTCTCCAGGCAAACACCGTTATAGAAACCTATGGCTTACCAACACGCTCCATCTTACGAGAACCTCCTCCAACTGTCAAGCTTCTCCCGCACCTCTCTCACCAAAAGCGAGAGGATCTTCTCTCCAAGGCGGCCGGGTTGTAGGATAGGCTTGCAGTTCTCACCGCTGTGCTCTATACTAAGGGCGGCTGTAAATCGCGAAGGCACCGCTTCGTGATGGGTAAGGACGGGGTCCCTGGTGGTGTCCAGGGTGAAACGATCCGCAGAGGCAGGTGAGGGGGAAATGTCAAGAGAAATGTGGCCGGAACAGAGACCGGAGTGTCGTTTCCTGGTGGACTGTATGCTGGGGAAACTGGCAAAGTGGTTGCGCATCCTGGGCTATGATACCACCTATTATTCGCTCATCGCCGATCACGAGCTCATTCGTATCGCCTGGAATGAAAAGCGTATCCTCTTGACGCGTGATGTCCGTCTCACCCAGAGGCGAGAGGTTACCCGCTACCTGTTGATCAAAAGCGATGACTATCGTGAGCAACTCCGCCAGGTGGTCTGGCATTATCGGCTCGATGCCTCCTCTTATCTCTTTACCCGGTGTCTGCAGTGTAATTCCCCTCTCCAAGATATTGAAAAGGCCCGGGTCAGGCCCTGGGTCCCTCCCTATGTCTTTCAGACGCAGGAGCTGTTTCGGATCTGTCCTTCCTGCCAGCAGATCTACTGGGCAGGAACCCATAAGACCAAGATGCTCCACCGCCTGGCCAAGATATTGGCCTCTCATCCCTTATCCTCGAAAGAGGGAGAATAGCAGGCCATGCCCGGCTATCCTGCTGAGCTTCTCCTGGTCGCTGGTGAGGCGTCTGGAGACCTGCACGGTGCCCATCTGGCCCGGGCCCTTCTCCGGCATCTTCCCGACCTCCGTCTGACCGGTATCGGGGGCACGCACATGCGGGAGGCCGGCGTGCATCTCCTTTTCGACATCACCGAGATCTCGGTAGTCGGGATCTGGGAAGGGGGCAAGGTGTTGGGACGGCTCTGGCAGATCTACCAGACCCTGCGCCGGCGCATGACCACCTCCCCCTGTACCGCGCTCATCCTGATCGATTTTCCCGAATTCAATCTGCGACTCGCCCGCGTCGCGCAAAAGCAGGGGATACCCGTGCTTTACTATATCGCCCCCCAGGTCTGGGCCTGGCGTCCCTGGCGGATACGCACGATCAAGCGGGTAGTCGATAAGGTCTTTGTTATTCTCCCCTTTGAGCCTCCTTTTTACCAGCGAGCCGGAGTAGAAGCAGAGTTTGTCGGGCACCCGCTTCTCGATCAAGTCCAGGTAACCGTAGAGCGCACCACCTTCTGCCGGCAACACCAGCTCGATCCCCATGCCCCTATCGTCGGGATACTTCCCGGGAGTCGGCGCCATGAGATCAACTACATGTTACCGATCATGGTCCGGGCAGCCCAGCAGATCCGGACCAGCATGCCGGCTGTCCAGTTCCTCCTCCCCCTGGCCCCGACCCTTACCCCGGCAGCGGTCCTGCCTCATCTGACCCCGAATCTGGGTGGAATGCGAGTGTTGGAAGGGGAGACATATCCTGTCATGCAGGTCGCCGACTTCCTCATCGTCGCCTCCGGTACCGCCACCTTAGAGGCGGGACTCTTTCAGACCCCGATGGTCATCGTGTACCGGGGGCATCCCCTCTCTGCCCTTATCGCGTGGTTCTTGCTGCGGGTGAAGCATGTCGGCCTGGTCAACCTGGTGGCTGGAACAGAAGTGGTGCCCGAACTGCTCCAGTTTCGGATGACCCCTGAACGGATAACCCGGGTCACCCTCGACTATTTGCAACACCCGGAGCGGCTTCAGCAGACACGGGAGGCGCTGGGAAAGGTACGGGCC
>RFHZ01000155.1 GCA_003696125.1 Nitrospinota bacterium | reverse complement strand
CCCTTCTACCAGGAACTGGACGGCCAACACCGTTTTTCCACTTCCTGCCGTACCGCTCACCAGGGTGGTCCTGCCGCGGGGGATACCGCCGGAGGCGATATGATCCAGACCGGGGATACCGGAGACAAGCTTTTCAATGTCCTTGCCAGCAGTTGGCATCGTTATCCTCCTTTTTTGGCATTGGTTACCGCCTTCATATCCAGGCCCAACAACAGCTTTTCCTTATTGGACAGATCGCCAATAATCCGCCGGATCGGTGGGGGCAGTTCTTTGATCAGGGTGGGGGTGGCTAAAATCTTTTCTTGTTCGGCGAGTTGAGGTTTTTCCAGGACATCGATCACTATGAGCTCGTACTGCCCGCCGAGTTCCTCTTTACAGATCTGGTGCAGATTCGCAATGGCGCGCTCCGAGCGTGGTGTCTTTCCGGTAACATATAGCTTCAGTCTGAATCTGCTCATGAGGTGTACTCCTTTTGTCTCACTGGCTCCTGTCCCTTTGGTTCTCCTCTCTCCGGGAAGAGGAGAGAAAACTGATACAGTTAGAGCGGTAAAAGCTCACCAGGTACCCCATCAGTTCCAGTACAAGGAACCGTCCCTCTTCGGTCAACGCTTGCACCTTGGCCGGCGGCTCCCGCTCCTCTGCCTGCTGCAGGGCAGCCTTATGCAGGTCCACGACATCGCGCGGTCCGGCGTACAACTCCCCCAGTCGATCAGCCAGATCACGGAGTGCAGACGAAACGTCATGAGGGATGCGCTTGACATGGCTCTCCAGGGCCAATCCTAGCAATCGACCGTACTCGGTAGAGAGTTCTCTGAAGGTCTCGGGTGATGATTCACAGAGCGGTGTTCTCCCGTATAGCCGCGCGGTAATGCCGGTAGACGCTGAAAGCCCCTGTAATGTATGCTCTTCGCGCTCCCTTTTGACCTTCTCTCGCTCCTGGTCGAGCTCACGCAATATACGATGGCGTTCTACGGCATAACACAGAGCACGTGACAGCAGCTCAGGTCCGATACGTCCCTTGACCAGATAGTCCTGGGCACCACTTCTTACCGCCTCCAGCCCGATATGTTCGTCTTCGAGTCCGGTGAGTACCACCACAGGGATATCTGGAACCTGAGATAACAGACGCCGCACCGTCTCAAGCCCACTGCTGTCTGGCAAACCCAGATCGAGCAGCACGACATCAAACACGCTTTTCGTGAGCATGTCAAAGGCCTCTCTCAGGCTTGCTGCTTGCTCGACTTGCCCATGATTGCCTCTTGCCGTGAGATATGCGAGGACCAGATCCCGGTCCCCCGGGTTATCCTCCACCAGTAACACCTTGATGTGCTGGACCAGATCTGTCTGCATCGCTCTATGCCTCCGGCGGAAAGCGTACCACCGTGAACCAGAACTCCTTGATGCCGTGCACGATCTTCCTGAAGCCCTCAAGGTCTACAGGTTTGGTT
>RFHZ01000154.1 GCA_003696125.1 Nitrospinota bacterium | reverse complement strand
GATGTCGGTACCACCACCGTCTTCAACTGGCGGAACAAGTTTAATATCCCACCGGCAGACAAATTTGAACGTAAGTTCAAAGAGAAATACGGGGAAGACGCCATCAAGGTGTTTCAGGAAATGGTGGAACAGAATGCCACCTTTCAGGAGATCGGCGATCGTTTCGGCTTTACCCGGGAGTACGCCCGTCAGGTCTATCAAAAGCTCTATGCGCCCTCTAAACGAGGAAAGCGCGTGCGAAGACGCCGGGTTTCCTCTCCACGCGAGTGAGGAAGAAAGCGGCAGACCGCTTGACAAAGGGGAAAGGAGAGTGTATCATACTATCCGACGGGAGAAGAGGGGAGAGGTGAGGAGAGCGGGTGTGGATGGTGTAAACCGTTAGTGGGAGGAGAGAAGCGAAGACGTGGAGAATCGAGTACGAGAGATCATCTGGTATATCGTTTTAGGCCTCATCTTTCTTATTGCCGGTCTGGTGTGGAAGGAACAGAGTTATAGCATCGTCTTTTTCCTGATGACGGCCGTCTTCTTCCTGGCCATCTTCCGGCCGTCCCGTTTCCCATGACCCCTCCTCCCTGTGGAGGTGGTCCCTGCTGGGGAGACGATTTCTCTCCAAGGCGGTGTAGCTCAGGTGGTTAGAGCATGCGGCTCATATCCGCAGTGTCCGGGGTTCGACTCCCTGCACCGCCATTCCTCCCCCGTCTCCCCGCCTGGGAACGGCTGCGGAGAGCAACAGAGCAGCTAAATGATCCCTTCCCGACCTGACCCGAGCAGAGCCTTCCTGCAAAAGGTCCAACATACCCTCACCCGGTACCGGATGCTGGATCCAGGGGATCGCGTCGTGGTCGGGGTCTCCGGAGGCCCTGATTCCATGGCCCTCCTCCATGCCCTCTTCCACCTGCAAGAGCGGTGGCAGGGGAGCCTGGTGGTGGCCCACTTTAACCATGGACTCCGCCAGGAGGCAGCCCGAGAAGCGGCCTTTGTCCAGGACTGTGCCCGCCAGCTCCGCCTCCCCTACGTCGAGCAGACCGGAGCGGTTCTCCACCATGCCCGGACCCACCACCTCTCCCTGCAGGCGGCTGCCCGCACGCTGCGCTATCAATTCCTGCACCAGGTCCGCCAGCAGTGGCAGGCGACCAAGATCGCCGTCGCCCACACCGCCAGTGATCAGGCAGAGACCCTG
>RFHZ01000153.1 GCA_003696125.1 Nitrospinota bacterium | reverse complement strand
GGTAGGCCTGAACAGGATCTTTATGGATCGCCCGCTCGAGCTTGGTCACCACCCCGAAGGCTCGTTCGAGTTTGCGATCGATGATGCCGGGCACCAGGGTTGTGACCACCTTGATGAGAAAACCGAGGAACTTGTTGTGGATCTGGACATAGGAGGTGACCCTGGTCTGGACCCTCTCCTCTCCCCGGGGGAGGAGATCCACCACCAGGAGGGCCTGTCCCCGGATCACAGGGAGGAGAGCGCTGTCATACGTGCCCTCCCCCCAGAGGATACGTTGCCGGGAGGTGGCATAGAGACGCTGGATGATCGCCTTTGCTCCCTCACGGTCATCAACGGCAAAGGTGTTTTGCCCGGTGGGATGAACCTCGAAGTCTCCCAGATCGAAGTGCCGGATCAGGTAAGCGGCCGCATCCATGTGATCCATCATGTAGATAAAGCTGGTGCTGTTCACCGCCACGTCGAATTCCACCAGATGGCTTAAGGTCGGGTGGGCCAGCAGGGTGGAGATCTTTTGCCGGGTGGTCGGGGCAAGCGGGAGCTGGGGTAACCGGGTCTGTAAGGAACGGCGGGTTTCCTCTTTTTGCCGGGAATCTGCACGCGGCAGGGTGTCGGTCTCTGACCGCGAGGTGGCGGCATTCACCTCTCGTCCCTGGAGAGACCGCTCCAGGGCAGAGACTCTCTGCCCCTTCTCCTCTGCCCTTCCAGGAAGGGTAGCCGGGAGGGTGAGCAGGACCAGGCAGGCCGTAACAAGGATCGAGCTCAGGTCAGGCGTGCGGATAGGGCTTCCTCCTCTTGTTTAGAGCTTCTCCGGCTCGGCCAGGATGCGTTGCAACTCTCCCAGGAAGCGAGCAGCCGGGAGGCCGTCCACCACACGGTGGTCAAAGACCAGACAGAGGTACATGGTGGAGCGGATCTCGATGCGATCAGCAACGACCCAGGGGCGTTTGGCAACCCGACCCACTCCCAGGATGGCTGCCTGGGGAGGGTTGATGATAGGGGTGAAGAAGTCGATACCCGCTCCTCCCAGGTTGGTCACGGTAAAGGTTCCTCCGGTGATCTCCTCCACCCGCAGTTTCCCTGTCCGGGCCTTTTCGGCCAGGGCTTTGCTCTCCTGGGCGATCTGGCCTACCGGTTTCTGATCCACGTTGCGCAAGACCGGTACGATGAGCCCATCCTCCAGGTTTACCGCGTTCCCGATATGGATTTCCTGATAGACATGGATTTCATT
>RFHZ01000152.1 GCA_003696125.1 Nitrospinota bacterium | reverse complement strand
GGGGCTTGTTCCCGGAGAGGGTGTAAGAGAGGCTTGAGCTGCTGTGTCATGCTTTGCTACTATAGGGGACAGGGGAGAGAAGCTCGGGCCGGCAGGGGCGCTGAAGGGGCCAGCACCGGGCATGCAAACCCTCTATTCCTGCCGGCAGGACAGCCCTGGAAACGCAAGGGTGTCCTGAAGGTACAGGCTTCTCCAATACGTGACGTGGTTGTAGAGGGAGGAAAGCATGAAGATCGCCATCATGGGAACAGGAGGAGTGGGAGGATATTTTGGCGGCTTACTCGCTCGCAGTGGCATGCCGGTCACCTTTATCGCCCGGGGAGCCCATCTTGCCGCCATGCGGGAGAAGGGGTTGAGGGTGCGGAGTGTGGCGGCCGGGGATTTTACCCTTGCCCCGGTGCAGGCAACGGATCGTCCCGCCGACATCGGGCCGGTCGATCTGGTGCTCTTCTGTGTCAAGACCTACCACACCGCGGAAGCGGCCCGGGCACTGCTCCCCCTGATCCAGGAGCACACCACCGTCCTGACCTTGCAAAACGGGGTGGATAATGCCGAGCGATTGGGGGCCATCCTGGGAGAGGAGCACGTGCTGGCCGGTCCGGTCTATATCGCGTCTGCCATAGAAGCCCCGGGCATCATCCACCAGTCGGGAGGCCCCTGCAAGATCATCCTGGGGGAGAGGGATGGGAGGATCACAGAGAGAGTGGAGCGGATTTATACCACCTTCCAGCAGGCCCACATCTCCTGTGAACTGACCAGCAACGTCCGAAAGGCATTATGGGAGAAATTCGTCTTTATCTGTGGCTTTAGCGGCATGACGGCACTGCTACGAGCCCCGGGTGGACTCATCCTCGACTGCCCGGAAACCACAGCCCTGTACCGGGAAGCCATGCAGGAGATCGTGACCCTGGGGAGAAGCCTCGGTGTCGATCTGGAAGAGGAACTGGTCGAGCGCTATATGCAGCTCACCGAGACGTTTCGTTCCCTCAAATCCTCCCTGCTGGTCGACCTGGAGCAGGGGAGGCGACTGGAGATCGATGCCCTGCAGGGAACGGTGGTACGGCTGGGAAGAGAGAAGGGCATCCCCACACCGGTAAATCGCTTTATTTACGCCTGCCTGAAGGCGCATGATCCGGCCTGATTTCCCAGGCGCGTCATGCCGCCGTCTCAGAGGCGAGCAGGTGACGCAGGGCTCCCTCCAGTTCCGGATAGCGGAACGGGTATCCGGTAGCCAGCAGGCGCCGCGGTTCAACCCGCGCACTGGCCAGGAGCAGGTCATTGGCCATTTCTCCCAAGACCAGACGCGCCACAAAGGCGGGGAGGGGGAAAAAGGTGGGACGCCCCAGGACTCTCCCCAGCGTCCTGGTAAACTCCTGGTTGGTTACCGGATGAGGGGCAACGGCGTTGACCGGTCCCTGCAACGCCTCTGTCCTCAGGGCATGCACGATCGCTCCCAGCACATCATCGATAGCGATCCAGCTCCAGTATTGCTTTCCGCTGCCTACCACCCCTCCCAGGCCGAGCCGAAACGGTAGCAGCATCCTGGCCAGGGCTCCTCCCTGGGGACTGAGAATCATGCCGATGCGGAGGAGCACCACCCGTATCCC
>RFHZ01000151.1 GCA_003696125.1 Nitrospinota bacterium | reverse complement strand
CGGGGGAGAGGTGTGGGCTAAAGGGACATTCTGTCTCACCAGAGAGACATTTTATCCCACCAGGCAGAGGCAGAGGAGATGAGCGCTTCCCTCTGCTGTCTTCAGCCAGGAACAGGTTCTGTCTCCTTAGGAGCGTGGGATCAACAGGTTTTCCAGGCGGTCGATCATCTGGGCAAGGAGGCCAAAGGTCTCTTCTAGCGGTTCTGGAGAGGAGAGATCCACCCCGGCCAGCTTCAAGGCCTCCAGCGGGTAGAGTGACCCTCCTGCTTTTAAGAAGTCCAGGTACGCTGCTGCCGCCTCTGGTCCCCCTGTCCGGACCCGTTCGGCGAGCACGTGTGCTCCGGCGATCCCGGTGGCGTACTGGAATACGTAAAAGTTGGAGTAGAGATGGGTAGGGAACTGGGCCCAGGTGATGCCGATACGTTCAGTATCGATGGCGACTTCACCACCGTAGCCTTCAGCAAAAAGTTCGGCCATGAGAGCGATCAGTCGTTCCGCCGTAAGGGGTTCTCCCCGTTCTACCCGTTCATGGATCTCCAGTTCAAAACGGGCCAGGATGGGCATGACGAAGAAGTAGCGATGGAAATTGGACATCGCCTCTTCCAGGACGGCGATCTGGAACTCTCGTTCCTGACGGCTCTGGAGGAGATGAGCCCGGACCATGGCCTGGTGGAAGTTGGAAGCCACTTCGGCCACAAAGAGGGAGTAACGGGCATAGACCAGCGGCTGGTTTTGCCAGGTGTAATAGGAGTGCATGGAATGCCCGAGTTCATGGGCCAGTGTGCTCAGGCTGAAGAGATCATCGGCATAGCTCATCAGTACAAAAGGATGCGTCCCGGGGGTCCCGGTAGAAAAGGCCCCCAGCCGTTTGCCCCGATTCGGATAGCGGTCGACCCAGCGCTGTTCCAGTGCCCCGCGACGCAAGGTCTGCACATACTCCTCCCCTAAGGGTTGCAGTCCCTGTGCGATCCACTCCACCGCCTGTTCAAACGGTACCGAAGGGGTATGGGTGGTGAGCGGGGCCTTGATATCGTAAACGTGGAGGGTATCGTAGTCGAGGACACGCCGGCGCAGGCGCCAGTATCGATGCCAGGTAGGGAGGTGTTTGCGGTAGGTCTCGAGGACATTATAGAAGACCTGTACCGGAAGGTGATTCTCCTTAAGAGCGGCTTCCAGGGCAGAGGAATAGCGGCGAGCCCGGGCCAGGAATACGTTCTGTTTGACTCCAGCGGCAAGGCAGTTGGCCAGCGTATTCTTTACCGTCAGATGCGCATCAGCGTAGTTCTCCCAGGCGGTACGCCGCACCTCGCGATCCGGATGGGTGAGCAACGTCCAGATGTTACTCTGGGCCACCGGAATCGGTTCCCCTTCCTCGGCCGAAGGGAGGGCAGGTTTGAAGGAGAGATCCGCATTGGCCAGAATGCTATGCGTCGCTCCTGCAGTCGAAAAAGGGTCCCGCAACTGGTTCAGGAGCTCTTCCACCTCTGCTGAACGGATGTGCGCCTGCCGGTGGGCGAGGGTAGAGAAGTAGTGGCTGTAGATCGCTAAACGGGGTTCTTCTTGGGTCCAGCGACGCAGGGTCTCCACTCCGATGGCCGTCATCTCTGGCTCGGCAAAGGCGATGGTAGCCATGACCCGGGCATAGAAGCTGCGAGCCCGGTCATATTTGGCTGCAGCACTCTGATCGGCCGTGTCAACGCTGTAGAGCAGATGGGCATAGAGACGGATCTTGCCCAGACTCCGCAGCACCGGTTCCACCTGGGCAAACCAGTCGGCAAGCGTGGAAGGACCGTCTCCCAGGTGTCCACGAAAACGGCTGAGGAGGGGAAGCTGGGCTTCTACCTGTTGTATCTCCGCCTCCCAGGCCTGGTCGGAGGGAAACACACTGCGGAGATCCCAGGTATATTCCGGAGGGATCTCGCTCCGTGCCGGTACAGCATGGGTCATCAGGAACCTCTCTACCCTTCGCCGGGGAAAATGCCCTGTGCCTTTCGCTTAGGACTGCTTCGACCGCCACTCGAGGTGTTCTTTGGCCACTGCTTCCAGATCGCCCAGGTAAGTGGGGCGGTTGAACTGCTTACGCGCCCCTCCTATCCAGGGTTCCGTCTTACGCCAGACAACGATATTCTCCCCATTAGTCGCGAAAAAGAGTTCCTTGTTGAGGATCCCCTGGCGGACGAAAACAGAGACCATGTTCCAGTAGCTCGTTACCATGCGGATATAGTTATCGGTCTCTTCCCCGGTAAAGTAGATATCCTTGATCTCCTCCCAGCTTCCGGGCTTAAACTCAAAGAGAAACCAGTGCCTGGCCTTCCGCATCTTTTCCTCACGCCGCAGTTCATAGAGTCTGAGGATCAGATTCGCATCATCATAAGTGGGTTGAGCCATATACTCCTCCTCCGAAAAACCTCATATGCTTTCCTCTTACGACACGCCTCTCACCATAGCAAGACTCTCTACCTGTGTCAATAAACTTTTTCTCCTTTCCCCTTGACATCTCCCCCTTGCCGACGTAATATGCTAGCGTTTTCCAGTGGACCAGAGTTCAAGAGCCTGTACTCACACCCGTGCCCTCTGCTACCGCCTGTTATTCCAGGCAAAAGCAATCTCCGTCGCTCATAAGGATCAGCCTAGATGTCCGTAGCCAAACCGTTGCAACGAGGGGCGCTCCTGGCGCTGACCTGGATGCACTTCTTGAACGACTCGTACGCCAGTTTCCTTTCCCCCCTTCTCCCCCTGATCGTAAAAAAGCTCGAACTCTCGCTGACCCTGGCCGGCATGCTGGCGGCAACCTCCTCCGTAGTCTCCGCCCTCTTCCAGCCATTGTTCGGGATCATTGCCGATCGGCTCAGACACCGGACCTTTATCCTCATCGCCCCCATGTTTACCAGTCTGGGAATGAGTGCACTAGGGCTTGCCCCCAGCTATCCGCTCCTCCTCCTTTGCCTCATCATCGGTGGTCTCGGCGTCGCCGCCTTTCATCCCCAGGCCACGGCGGCAGCCGGGCAGTTTAGCGGAGACCAGAAGGGGCTAGGAATCTCCCTCTTTATCTTTGGGGGGAGTCTCGGCTTTGCCCTCGGACCACTGGTCATCACCGGCCTGGTCTCTCTCTGGGGGCTGGAGCGTTCTTACCTGGCGGCAATCCCCGGGCTGATCTCGCTGCTCCTGTCTGCCCGTTTCGTCCCCTGGCGGGAGAAGAGAGGGCTGAGGCAGCAAAAGCAGGAGAGGAGCCTGGCCCCCTTTCTCCGGCAGATTCGCCCTCTCGGCCTCCTCTATGGGATCGTGG
>RFHZ01000150.1 GCA_003696125.1 Nitrospinota bacterium | reverse complement strand
GCATTATATACCGAAGCGCTCCCCGAATGCAACTTCCTGCAGAGCTTACACTCCAGAAGCTCTTTACCGCCGAGGCTGCTGAGCATGCAGACACGCGGAGATGAATAAAATTCCCTTTCTCTTTTCGCCTGTATCCTGTTATAATGAGACGAAAAAGCGGGTAGGGACTTCGAAGTAAGTATGACTAACAGTTTGAACACTTTTTGTCCCACGAACTTCGCGCTGTCCACAGGTCTACACCGCCGAGGACGCCGGGGGCGCAGAGCATTTTTGCTTATGTATCCCGGCGGTCTCTGCGGGCTCGGTGGTAAAGAGTTTTTCCTGTTAACATGGTGGAGTAGAGATGGATCAGCGACAGACAGCTTCTTTGTACACTCTCCTCCCTTCCTGCTTCCCGCATATCTTTCCCCAGAGCAGGGACGGTTTTTCCGTGCATCGCCTGGCCGGGGATGCCTCGGAGAGACGCTACTATCGGGTCCTTTTTGCCGGCAACTCCTCTTCTCTCGTCGTCATGCAGTTGCCCGAACCGTTCACCGATCCGGAAACGCTCCCCTTTTGCAACGTGCATGCGCATCTGGCTGCGTTACACTTACCGGTTCCCCGTATCGTGGCTCTCCATCCTCCCTCCGGTCTCCTCCTCTTAGAAGATCTGGGGGATGTCACCCTGGAGAAGCGATTGCAGGAGGCGGATGCACAGACGCAGGAGCGCCTGTACCGGCAGGCGATCGACCTGCTGCTCACCCTGCAGATCGAGGGGAGTCGCCCCCGGGAAAGGCCCTGTGTGGCCTTTCACCTGGCCTTTGATGAAGAGAAGCTGATGTGGGAACTCGATTTCTTCCTCCACCATGCCGTGGAGCAGCTCTGGCAGCAGACCATCTCTCCGCGTGACCGCCAGAGGTTCCGGCAGGCGTTTCTCGAACTGATCACCCCGCTGGTGGCGGAAAAACGTTACTTCACCCACCGGGATTACCACAGCCGGAACCTGATGGTGCGGGACGACCGGCTGGCCATCATCGATTTCCAGGATGCCCGCATGGGGCTCTGCCAGTACGATCTCGCCTCCCTCCTGCGCGATTCCTACTACTCCCTCCCCCCTCCCCTGTTCCAGTCCCTGCTCCACTATTACATGGAACAGAAAGCCCTGCGGGAAGGGAAAGGCATAGCCCCAGAGCATTTCCGCTATATCTTTGACCGCATGGCCATCCAGCGTAACCTCAAGGCCATAGGGACCTTTGCCTTTCAGGCCGTGGAAAAAGGGCGGGCAGCCTATCTGCGCTATATTCCCCGTACCGTGCAGTACGTGCAGGAGAATATCGCCCGCCATCCTGAGCTGTCCCTGCTGGGACAGTTGCTGACCGACTATGTTTTTGCAGCGTGTGAGCGATTTTTCTCTCGGCATGACCAGGAACTGATCGATGAGCATACGGTAGTAGAAGGAGAGTAGACGGATGGATCTACCATTGGCAGGGATTCAGGTACTCGATTTTTCCAACTATATTTCCGGCCCGTACTGTCCGATGATGCTCGCCGACATGGGAGCAGAGGTGATCAAAGTCGAATCACACCAGGGAGATATGCTGCGCTACTTCCCCTCCACCCTCCCTAATGAGAGCCGGATGTTTCTCGGGCTGAATCGCAACAAGCGGAGCATGGTACTCGATCTGAAGCAACCCGAGGGCAGGGAAGTGATCTATAAGCTGGTCAAGAGTACCGATGTGGTGGTGGAGAACTTCCGGCCCGGAGTGGCAGAGCGATTGGAGATCGACTATGATACCCTCAGCCGGCTCAACCCGCGTCTGGTCTACTGCTCCATTTCCGGCTACGGGCAACGGGGTCCCCTGCGCAACAAGCCCGGTTTTGATCAGGTACTGCAATCCTTTGGCGGAGTGGCCATGTGCCAGGGACGGGAACACGGGGCACCGGCCATCGTGCAGGGCTCGGTCATCGACTACTTTACCGGGATGATGGCCGCCTATGGGGTGATGACCGCCCTCTTTGTCCGGGAAAGGACCGGTATCGGCCAGAAAATCGAAACCTCGCTGCTCGAGGCGACCATGGCTATCCAGGCCGGACGCCTGGTCTGGGCAGAGGGAGAGCCGCGAGAGGTGCAACGGGATCTGCACGGGGGGATCTCCGGCATCTATGAAACCCGGCAGGGGTACATCTACGTCTCTGCCCATACCCAGAAGTTCTGGAGCGGGCTCTGTACCGTGCTCGGCCTGGAACACCTCATCGATGATCCCCGCTACAACTCCATGGCCAAGCGAAGCGCCGAGGCGGTTCCGCTCCGCAAAATGCTCGGGGAAGCCTTCCTGCAGAAGACGGCTGATGAATGGGAGCAGCTTCTCGAAGCCCACGGAGTGCCCTGCTCTAAGGTGCGACCCCTGGAGGATCTCTTTGACCATCCCCAGGTCCTGGCCAATGAGATGATCGTCACCCTGGAGCACCCGGTGGTCGGCCGGTTCCGCATGATCGGCCTTCCCCTCAAGCTCCAGAAAACCCCGGGCAAGATCCGGCGACCGGCCCCTACCCTGGGCCAGCATACCGAGGAGATCCTCACCTCGCTCGGGTACACGGCCGAGGAAATCGCCTCGCTACGGGAGAAAAAGGTCATCTAAAGGGAGCGGACCAGGGTGAGGAGAGCGCACTCCGGGCAGTGGGGGTTCTCCTCCCGGCAGAAATGGTGATAGAGGTGAAGGAGCGCCTGCTGGCGCCTGGCCGTGGTGATCAGGGAGGGTTGCGAGCCCTCTTCTCCCAGCTGGTGGCGCATGTGGCGGAGGATGGCGTTATCCCCCAGGCAGGGATGGCAGGTGTAGAGGTGGTGGATCTGGGCTACCAGCCCGGATCGCTGCTCGCTGCGGGCCCAGGCGCAGAGGGTGGGGAGTACCACATCGACGAGCAGGGTCCGGATACGCTCATTCCCCAGGAGTCTTGAGGCCCGGGAAAGCCGCTTTCCCCCCAGGGTATAGCGATAAGACCAGTAGGGATCGTCATCTACCTGCAGGAGACGGTGGAGAGGAGCCAGGGCTCTTCCAGGGGACTTGCCCTGCTGTAAGGATTGCCAGGAAAGGGTTACGGCCTGTACCAGCGGGGAAGCGAATCCTGACGGGGAGAAACGGGAAAGGAGATGACTCAGCGCGGCAAGACGTCGAAACGGCGTGTTTGCCGGTCGCATCCCGGTGAAATCCCAGGTCAACGGCTCTGCCTGCATCTCCCCCACCTGTCTTCCCATCTCCCAGTGGTGCCGGAGCTGGTTGACGTAGTGAACCGTTTCCCGATCCGGCGTTGGTGGAGAGGAGGGGAGGAGATTCCCTGCTCCCAGGAAGAGGGCCTGCCGGAAGAGGGGTGGGTCGGGAGGGAGGAGGGTGTCCTCTAGCTGCCGCAACAGGCGTAGCGGGAGACGCCTGGCCAGAATCCAGCAGGGAAAGCGGTTGTTCTTGTACCCCAGGGCTTCCATTATCCCCTCGTACAGGGCCTGCTCGATACCCTGCTCCGCGATGCGTTGCCGGAAGCGGTCTTCCTTTTCCGCAAAACGCAGATCACCCATCCGGTCGAGAAACAAGGCTTTTTTGTGGGCAGGAAGATCACGCAGGGCGGCGTAGCAGGGAGAAGGGAGGGGGGAGGGGAGAGGACGGGGAGTCACAGGGTCCAGCCAGGAAGAGAGGTCCGGAGGGAGCAGGGG
>RFHZ01000149.1 GCA_003696125.1 Nitrospinota bacterium | reverse complement strand
TGCTCGGGGCCGTAACCACGCTAAAATCGGGGCTGCCGCTCAGGGTGAGACTGTTCACGGTCAGATCAGCGGTTCCAGCGTTGCTGATCGTCGTGGTAAGCGTTGCACTCATCCCGACCGTGACCGTCCCGAAATCGAGGGCCAGAGGGGCCACATCAATGTCAGGTACAGGCTCAAACCCTGTTCCGGTCAGGCTGACCGAAACCACGGCCTCATCCGGGTCATCACTGGCGATCTCCAGGCTCCCACTATCAGCTCCCACATCGGACGGGGCGTACTCCACGGTCACGTCCACAGAAGCACCAGGAGCCACGGTGAACGGTGTGCTCGGGGCCGTAACCACGCTAAAATCGGGGCTGCCGCTCAGGGTGAGACTGTTCACGGTACAGTCTGCATTCCCGGTGTTCCCGATGGTGGTGACCAGGGTCTGTGTCGTCCCCACCTGTACCGATCCGAAGTCCAAAGCCAGCGGGTTGACATCGATATCACATTGTCCAGCCGGGGGCACCCCGGTTCCGGTGAGGGAGACAGAAACGGTCGGCTCATCCGGATCATCGCTGGTGATCTCCAGTGTGCCGGTATCATCTCCGACGTCTGCAGGGTGGTAATCGACCGGCACGTCTACCGAGGCCCCGGGAGCCACGGTGAATGGAGTGGCCGGAGCAGCAGTGTTCAGCGTAAAGTCGGCGCTACCGGTGATGTTGAGCCCGGTCACGGTCAGATCCGCGGTCCCGACATTGCTGATCGTCGCAGCAAGCGTTGCGCTCATCCCGGTCGTGACCACCCCGAAATCGAGGGCCAGGGGATGCACGTCGATGTCTGCTTCTGCCGCCTGGCAATCGGGATCAGCGGTGTCGTAGCTGCTGTCCCCATCGTTATCGAGACCCAGGGTACTGGCGGCATAGTTTTCCGGGAAATCGGGTGGTGGGTTGCAGGAGTCGGTAGGGATGTTGTGACCGGTACCCGGACTGGCGTAGTAGGGTGGGAGCACATCCTCACCCACCGGGGTAAAGCTGGCCGGGTTGGCATCATCATGGCAGCCGGCACAGACGGTCTCACCGGCATTCCAGTGATGCTGGCGCAGCCCTGCTCCGTAGCCACCGACCCCTCTCACATCCTCTGCCCGGCCATGACAGCCCACGCAGGAGAGCGGCTCCAGCCCGTTTCCTCCATTGGAGCTGTTCAGAAAGACCGGTGTGCGGGATGACCCGGTATGGCAGGTGTTACAGTCACCTCCCAGCATTGTTCGCCGATGCACGTCGTGGAGATCGTCTCCCCAGGATTGTCCATCACTCAAGGAGGTATAGGGAGAAGCCCGAAAACTGCCATGACAGTCGGCGCAACCGGTATAGGTTTCAAAAGCGCTGCCGGGAAGGGCCCACCAGGAGATGAGCACCAGCCCTGCCACCAGCCCGTAAATTATCTTCCTCATAGCTATTCCTCCCTTTTTGACAGCACGGTTCCTCTGAGGGCAACAGAGCAAAAAATCCCCCTTTCTCCGGTGCAGAGAGCATTTTTCTCTCTTCCCTCACAGGAGTCACACCTCAGCAGGCTCTTGAGAGATCTGTGATGAGGAGATTTTTAGGGGGGAGATCGATAGCGGTAGATACAATCCCAGTGCTGGTGAAAAGAGGGACAAGCGGGGAATATTTGCCTTGAGACGATCTGCATCTTGTTCTGACCTCTTCTTTGCTCCCGTGTGGTTCTGCTCATTCTCTCCGGGAGGGTTGATGGCCCATAGGGTGTTTTCCCCCTATCCATATATTATTCATATTATAGTTTTTCTTGATATTTTTCAAATTCTAGAAATTATATACGAGAATCCCCCCCGGATGTCAAGAGGAAAGAGAGGAAAAAAGGAGGGAAAAACGCAAAATCCCCGTAAATAGCGGGATTTCAACGCATGAAAATCGTGGGAAATGGGGAGGTACCTGAGGGAAGGGGAGCGGTCATCCTGGACCACCTCCCCCATACCGATCTGGCGGGAAGCTACAGGTCCAGGATAAGCCAGATACTACAGGACGAAATGCTCTCTAGGGGCCAGACACGGTTCCGGCATCCCCTCGACCCAATAGACGTACCGGTTTCCCGGTCGATTGCTCATGGCCACATGGTTCCCCTCGCGATCGACGGCAATCAGATGGAGCGCTGCGTGGTAAGGATCGACCAGGGATTCCACTTCCCGCATCACCTCTGTCGCCGCTTCCTGTAACGTCATGCCCATCTTCAGATAGAGGACCAGACTGCGTGCGGCCGCGGTACGGATGGCCATCTCCCCTCGACCGGTACAGGCAGCCGCACCGTAGCGGTTATCCGCATAATTGCCGGCACCGATGACCGGAGAATCACCGAGCCGGCCCGGATACTTCCAGGCCCAACCGCTGGTGCTCACCCCGCAGCAGAGGTTCCCCTCCCGATCCCGGGCAATGAAGTTCACCGTCCCCTGCGCCCGCTCCGGATCCGTAGCCAGGTGCACCCACTGCCGGATCTTCTCCCGGAAGCGGAGAAGGCCCTTCTCATCTGCCGGGATGGTCTCCTGGAGACGTTCTTCCC
>RFHZ01000148.1 GCA_003696125.1 Nitrospinota bacterium | reverse complement strand
GCTCTATGGAGCAGGCGTGGTGATGGTGGCTTCGGCCGGAAACTCCGATACGTATATCGGACAGAGTGAAGGGGCAGACAGCGAAGGGGCGGATAGCGAAGGGGCAGATAGCGGTCAGGACTGTGGGGTCCAGCAGGTAAAGTATCCGGCCAGATATGCAGAGACGATCGGAGTGGGGGCAACCGATGGTGACGGCCGCGTCACTCCGTACAGCATACGGGGAGAGGAGGTTGATCTGGTGGCCCCCGGAGGTACCCGCACCGAGCCGATCATCTCCACGATGACCACGGCAGGTTCCCTGGAAGTGACAGGAAATGCTGTTGCCGCCAGCGAAGGGGCGGATAGTGAAGGGGCAGACAGCGAAGGGGCAGATAGTGAAGGGGCAGACAGCAGCCAGATAGAATACACCCCTTATTATGGAACGGCAAGCGGCACCAGCCAGGCGGCTGCCCACGTCACCGGTGTGGTCGCCCTTCTTCTCGGTGTCAACCCGGAGCTGACTCCGGATGATGTGCTCCAGATCCTGCAAAAGACCGCAATGGATCTGGGAGAGCCTGTGGAAGCCCAGGGGGCCGGACTCCTTGATGCCGCCCAGGCGGTGAAAGAGGTCCGGAAGGAGAGACACAAGGACTAAATCATTCCTCCTGTAAGAAAGCGGCATTCTCTTCCGGGAGGGTCGGGTTGATCCTGATTCCCGAGCCGATTTCAAACCCGGCCGTTGTCGTCAGGCGGGGACAGATCTGGAGGTACCAGTGGAGGTGAGGGGCGGCATCGTTATACCGCGTGGCAGTATGGAGAACATAGTTATAGTCTGGATTCTCTAGCTTGCGGTATATCATCTGCAGGACGGCATGCAGCGCCTGCGCGAAGTCCTTCTTTTCTCCATCGGCAATGGCTCCAAAGTCTGCCCGGTGGCACTTGGGCACGATCCAGGTTTCAAAGGGTACCTCGGCGGCAAAGGGGATAAAGGCGAGGAAAGAGGCGTTCTCCCAAATCACACGCTGTCGATCCTGTTCTTCAAAGGCAAGGATATCACAGTAGACACAGCGTCCCCAGGTATCAAAGTAGCGTTGACCTTCCTCCTCTCTCCACCGGATATGGTGGGGAACGATTCCTGTCGCGATGACCTGCGAGTGCGGGTGGATGAGGGAAGTGCCGGCCCGCTTCCCATGATTCCGGAAGATCAGCACCAGCATGGCTGCATCGGTCTGCTTCAGAGAGAGGTAGCGGTAGTGATAGGTTTCGATCAGGGCTTCGACCTCTTCACCGGCCATCTCTGCAATGTCTCGATTGTGTAAGGGACTGTCAATGATCACCTCGTGGTGACCAAAACCGGGCATGGCGAGATAAATTCCCCGGATGGAGCGCTGGCAGCCACCTTCCGGGGTCAGGGCCGGAAATTTATTCGGCACGACCCGCGTCTGCCAGGAATTCCCTCTAAGACCCGGTGTTTCGAAAAGGATAGGGGGAAGCATCTGCTCGTTACCCGGGCAGAAGGGACACCGTTCCTCCCAGTCAGGAAGAGGAGCAGGACTGGAGGAGCAGGAAGGATGATCATGGGGACGCCCGCCGCGATCCGGTGCGTAGATCGTCCACTGCCCGGTGGCCTTGTTTTGCCTGATTTCATTCCTCCGCATCTATTCTCCTCTCCTCTACCTTTACCCTAGCATACCAGAGTGCAACTTGCCAAGGAGAAAAGCTTAAGATAGAATGGTCCCTAATGAACTATGACCGATCCTTGAGGATTCCTCCATCCCAGGAATCCAGCCCTGTCTGAAGGCTGCACCGCCGCGAGGCGTAAAGTAAGCCTTCTGCCTTCTCTGCGTGCCCGGGAGAAGAGTTCTTCCGGTAACACCTGGCCAGAAGAGGCAGCAGGGGGCAAAAGTACCTTAAAGGAGGACAGCATGGAAGCCTTGGTTCAGCAACTGCATCGACTCTGTGACTCTTACCCGTTCCATACCGGCTGGTATCTGAAAGATCTCCGTACCGGTGAGGTTGCCCAGCGCAACGGTGATGTGATCGTCCCTTCTGCCAGCACCCGGAAGATTGCCATCATGATGGCGGCTCTCAAGGCGGTGAACGAAGGGAAGCTGTCCCTGAACCAGCCGGTAACCATTCAGGCCAGGTATCAGAACAACCAGTCCGGTACCTTCCAACACCTCCAGCCCGGCTTTACCATTCAGTTTCGTGATGCGCTGGTCATGATGATCATCGTGAGCGACAACACCTGCACCGGTACCATCGTAGACATGCTGGGGCTCGATTATATCAATGCCTTCTGTCAATCGATCGGTATGCGCGGGACCACACATCGCCACGGCATCCCACCCCGTCTGGGTCGCCATCACCCGGTAGAGGCGGTCAATGCAACGACCCCGGCCGACGTGGGTCTCTTGCTGGATCTGATCCTGCAGGGAACCCGGAGTCCTGAGGTGGCAGCTCGACTCGGCTGCACACCGGCTCTCTGTCAACTCGGCCTCGATATCCTGAGCTGGCAGAAGTTAAGCTGGCGACTCCCCGCCTACCTCCCCTGGGGAACGAAGGTGGCTCACAAGACCGGGACGGGTCAAGATGGGCGCAATAATAACGACGCCGGGATCATCTTTCAGGGAGAAGAGCCTCTCTTTATCCTCAGCGTTTTTACCGAACAGGTCCCTCAAGAGATGCCTGATGGCATGCCCGGTTATACGGTGGCTGGCCAGTTGATCGCCCGCCTCTGCCGGCTTTGTTATGATGCCCTGCTGGGGTGAATCAGGATCCGGAAAGGGCCTGCCCCACCTGTTCAATCGTTTCAAAGAGCCTTTGGGGCTGGATCGGTTTGGCGATATAGGCATCCATTCCCGCGGCCAGGCACCGCTCGCGGTCTCCTTGCATGGCATGAGCGGTCATGGCCACGATGGGGAGATGCCTGTTGCTCTTCTCTTCCTGTTTCCGAATGATCTGGGTGGCTTCCAGCCCTCCCATTTCCGGCATCTGGACATCCATGAGGACCAGATCAAAGGAGTCGTGTGCAACCTTTTCCAACACCTCTCGTCCTGTAGTGGCCACAATCACCGTGTGTCCCCACTTCTCCAGCAGGCGAACGGCGAGCTTCTGGTTCACCAGGTTATCTTCGGCCAGGAGAATACGCAGAGGACGAAGGGGACGAGGGAGGCGCTGCTGGACGGAATCGGGGGGTGGTGGCGAAGGGGAGGGTGTGGCCTGAAAGACTTCCAGCAGAGTATTCCACAGTTCTGACAGGGTGATCGGTTTGGTCAGGGCTCTGGTGATCCCCATTTCCTGGAGCCGTTCCGGGGTCAGGTCGTGATCGAGTGAGCTCAGCAACAGGATGGGAGGCTTGAGGAGTCCGGGCATGGCCCGAATCTGCTGGGCTACCTGAAAGCCATCCATGCCCGGCATCATCGCATCGAGGAGGATCAGGGCAAAGGGATTCTCTTCTTGTTGAGCCTGCAGGAGAGTGGTCACGACCGCCTCCCCTTTCTCTACTGCGGTCGGTCGCATCCCCCACTGGCGCAGGGCATCAACCAGGAGCCGTCGATTCGTGGCGTTGTCGTCCACGACCAGGACCGGTATCCCCTGCAGTTGATGGGGAGAAGGGAGTGCGCTTTCCACCTTCGCCTCCCGGGTATGAGCAAAACAGGCGGTAAAGTGGAAGGTACTCCCCTGGCCGACCTCACTCTCTACCCAGATGCGGCCTCCCATCATGGCCACAAGGTGGGCAGAGATGGCCAGGCCGAGACCGGTACCGCCGTACTGCCGGGTGATGGAGCTGTCTGCCTGCGTAAACGCCTCGAAGATCATGTGCTGCTTCTCCGGAGGGATGCCGATTCCGGTGTCCTGAACGATGAAATGCAGCATCACCTTCTCCCCTTCTCCAGAACTCCTCCCGGCTTCTCTCGCTTCTCCTGTCTCACGCTGCACAACAACGTTAACCTCTCCGGCCGGGGTGAACTTGATGGCGTTACCGATGAGATTCACCAGGATCTGGCGCAGGCGGTTGTTGTCGCCGATGAGGGTATCCGGAACATCAGGGGCGATGTAATAGGCGAGCTCTAATCCCTTTTCCTGGGCTCGCAGCGCCAGCGTTTTCATGATGCTCCCCACACTGTCCCGCAGGGAGAAAGGGGCAGGGACCAGGATAAGTTTTCCCGCTTCGATCTTGGAGAAGTCGAGGATATCGTTGAGAACGGTGAGTAACGATTCGGCAGAGGTCTTGACCAGGGTGAGATATTCCCGCTGTTCAGGGGTAAGCGGGGTATCGAGCACGAGTTCTGTCATGCCGATGATGCCGTTCATGGGGGTGCGGATTTCGTGGCTCATATTGGCCAGAAACTCGCTCTTGGCCCGTGTTGCCGCCTCTGCTGCTTCCCGTGCCGCTGCCTCTGCCGTGTACAAGGCCGCGTTCCGCATGGCAACGGCAGCCTGGGTGGCCAAGGACTGGAACAGGTCGATCTCCTCCTCGCTAAAGGAATAGGGGTGCCGCGTCCCAATCCCCAGGGCACCATAAAAGCGGCCGTTATAGACCAAAGGGAGTACGAGAGCAGAGACCAGTCCTTCGGCCCTGGCCCAATCCTTATTGATGAAACGCGGATCTTGCAGGAGATCAGGGACGACTACCGGCTGTTGCGTCGCTGCTGCAATGCCGACGATCCCTTCTCTCAGACGGAGCCTGTATGTGACTTCCCTTTCCCGGTTCCGCACTCCAACGCTGGCTGCCAGGCGTATCGCTTCTTCCTGCTCGCTATATTCCCAGAGGCGACCGACCGCTCCAGGAATCAGGATCTGGACGGCATGCAGGATCTCCTGGAATACCTCCTGCGGATTGAGTTTGGTACTCAGGATACGCATCAACTCGTTCAACATGGAGAGCTGTTGAGCACGCCGCTGGGCCGCTTCGTACAGGCGGGCATTTTCGATGGCAATGGCCGCCTGAGAGGCGAAACAGGCCAGCAGGTCCTGATCGTACTCGGTGAAGGAGTGCCCTCGCCCCTCATTGTTGATGGTGATCACCCCGAGAAGACGGCCGGAGTAAAGGAGCGGTTCAGCCAGGGTAGCCGTGATCTGCGTCCGGCGAAGAAAGAGGGGACTGGCATAGGGAGAGGTCCGGTAATCGTTGACTATCATTCCCTGACGCCTCTGGGCCACAGTGCCGGTAACCCCTTCCCCCCTCTTTATCCGCACCTCACCCATCCACGCTCCCAGCCCATACCAGGCGCGTGGAACCAGGAGCTGGGTTGACTCCTCCCAGAGATAGGTTGCCCCGGATACGGCACCTACCAGCTCTGCTGCCCGGCGGGTGATCAGGGTGAGCAGAGTGGTCAGATCGAGTTCACGGGTAATCTCGCCCGTGATCATCTGGATCACCTGCAACTCGGTGACCCGTCGCCGCAGGGCAGCCAGCTCCTGTACGAGTTCTGCTCTGCTCTGCTCTTGTTCTGGCATAGAAGGGGCTCTGCTTTCCCGCGGAATATGGTGAGACCAATCCCTTTGTTTCTTCTCTTATCGGCGGCAGAACAGGGAAACTTGAGGCGCTCATGTGGAGAGTTTGATGAGAACGATGCCGATCAGCATCATCACACAGCCGGGCAGGATCTCTCCTACCCGCTCCCGCTCTTGAAAGACAGCATATCCGATGGCCAGGGCAAAGAGGATCTCCACCTGCTTGACCGCCTCCACATAGGAGCTCAGGGTCAATTTGTAGGCGATCCCCTGGGTGACACTGGTCAGGGAGGCAAAGAGTCCCATGCCGAAGAAACTCTTCCAGAAACGAGGGATGCGGCGAAAGTGGGAGAGGGAGGTGGAGAGGACCAGAGGGAGGAGGAGGAGACTGGCCAGGAGATAGCCGATAAAGACACCAAAGTAGGGATCAGAGAGGAGAATGGCCTGCTTGATGGTGATGACCGAGGGAGCATAGAAGAGGGCTGCCAGCAGGGTGTAGCGGAGGCCTCTGTCTGTGAAGAGGACCTGGAGGGGAGCCCAAAACGAGATACGGCTCTTCTGGATGTTCAGGGCATACACGCCGATCACGCTGATCACCACTCCCACCATGCCCAGAGAAGATGGGGTTTCATGGATGGTGAAATAGGCAAAGATCATCAGGACAAAGATACTCAGTTTCCACAGGGGAATGACGATGGAGATGTCCGAGAAGCGAAAGGCTTTGGACAGGCAGAGGGTGGAGATGATCTGAAAGCAGGCAAAGAGGAGGCAGACGGTCCAGAACCCGGGTCGGAGAGGTGGAATCCCCTTTCCCCAAACCATGAGCAGGGTGAAGGGGAGCAGGAAGGTAAAACGGCCCCAGACATTGATATATTCGTCAAGTGCATGGCCGATCTGCTTCATCACCATGTTGCGGAGGACCTGAAACAGCGCTGCCGAGAGCGCGAGCAGAAACCACATCTTCATTCTCCTGGGAAAAGATGATCCACCCTTTCAGGCAAAAGCTGGTAAGACTCTCTCTGCAAAGCGTTGCAACGTGACGAGTCCCTGGCTCTCTGGATGAATGCTTACATCGGAGAGGAAGAGGACAAAGAAGGTGACGCCAAGGGCAACGAACCGTTGCAGTTGGGCGATACACTCCTCAGCCGTCCCCCGGATGGCGAGTTGCTGCAGATCGCCAAAGAGGGCAAAGCGTTCCTGTGCTTCCCGCATTTTTCCCGGTAAGGCATCCTTCTCCTCCGAGAAGACCACGATCATCTGCCGAGAGCGTTCGATCGAGTCCGGATCCCGTCCGATCTCCCGGCAATGCTGCTCTAATACCGCTGTTTTGTGCCGGTACTCCTCTGGTGGCGTGCCGGCAGCCACATTCCAGATGTCCGCATGCCTGGCTACCAGGCGGAGCATGAGCTTCTCTCCTCTCCCACCGATATGGATAGGCGGATGCGGTTTCTGGACCGGTTTGGGATAATTGATGGCATGATCGATCTGGTAGTACCGTCCCTGAAAGGTCGCCTCCTCTTCTGTCCACATCCGCCTGATCACCTCGATCCCCTCCTCCAGTTGCCTGATCCGCGTTCCTGGTGGAGGGAAAGGGAAACCGTACTGTTTGAACTCCTGCGCATACCAGCCTGCACCGATGGCAAATTCGAGACGACCATTGCTGATCACGTCGAGGGTGGCACTCATCTTGGCGAGCAGAGAGGGAGAACGAAAGGCGTTACAGAGCACCATGGTGCCGATACGCACCCGGGAGGTGATCCCGGCTAAGGCGGACATCAGGGTCCAGCACTCCAGCAGCGGGGTATCCCTGCGCACACTGGCCCCGATCAGGTGATCGATGAGCCAGAGGGAATGATACCCCAGGCGATCTGCAGCCTGGGCCAGTTGGCGAATAACCGGATAGGGGGCATCCTGAGGGATATAGACACCAAACTTGATGGGGGAAGTGGTCATCGCTTTTCTCCTTGTCGAGGGTGCTTGGGCTTTCCAGCAGGGAAGAGGAGTGCTTCCTGATCTGTATCGGTGAAATGGGCCAGGTAAAAGAGGAGGGCGGTCTGCTCCGCCTCTCGTGGCTCCCGACGAAAAAGGGTGGTGGAGAGGAAGCGGAGATAGCGGAGAGGGAGTCCCTGCAGTATCCACTGCTTGGCGGCAACG
>RFHZ01000147.1 GCA_003696125.1 Nitrospinota bacterium | reverse complement strand
TGACGTTGAACAGCTCGAGCTATTACGGGGAGATCTTCCGTGCCGGCCTGGAATCGATCCCGGTCGGGCAGATGGAGGCGGCCCGTTCCACCGGCCTGACCTTCCTGCAGGCCATGCGCTACGTGGTGCTTCCCCAGGCCTTTCGCCTGGCCCTGCCTCCGCTGACCAACCGGACCATTGCCATCACCAAAGGGACCTCGCTCGGATCGGTGATTGCGGTGGAAGAGATCATCAATATCGCCACCAGTGCGCAGTCGGCAGCAGCCAATCCCTCTCCCCTCACCATGGGAGCGATCCTGTACCTGATCATCTTTGCCCCGCTGGTGCGGCTGAGCCGGTGGATCGAAAAGCGTTTTGCCAGGTGGTAAGGATAGGACAGATGGAGATCTTCCTGCAGAACTTCTTCAATCTTGAGACCCTGCGGCAGGTGTATCCCTTACTCCTGCAGGGATTGGCCGTCAGTGCCAAGCTCGTGGTGGCCAGCGTCAGTCTCGGTCTCTCCCTGGGACTGGTCATCGCCGTGCTCTATAGCCTGCACCACCGCTGGCTCAACCTGCTGCTCATCGTCTACGTCGATCTGCTCCGCTCCTTTCCCCCGCTGGTGCTCCTCATCCTGATCTACTACGGCCTTCCCTTTCTCGGCCTGCGACTACCCGAGTTCTCCGCTGCGGTGCTGGGACTGACGTTGAACAGCTCAAGCTACTACGGGGAGATCTTCCGTGCCGGCCTGGAATCGATCCCGGTCGGGCAGATGGAGGCGGCCCGTTCCACCGGCCTGACCTACCTGCAGGCCATGCGTTATGTGATCCTGCCCCAGGCGATCCGGAACGTGATCCCACCCCTTACCACCAACACGCTGGAGCTGATCAAGGCAACGGCGATCGCTTCGGCCGTGGCCCTGCCCGAACTGCTCCGTACCGCCCGCATCGCGCAGGGGCTGGTCTATAACCCGACACCACTGGTTGCGGCAGCACTCATCTACCTGGTCTTCCTCTGGCCGCTGGCCCGTCTCGTTTCACGACTGGAGAGGGAGATGCTGGCATCATGATGTTTTCAAAGGCACAAAAGACCAGGCACAGAGGTACCGGATGTCTGGTAGGGGCGCAGCGCGCTGCGCCCCTACTCAGTCCTCATCACTCGTTACTCGTTACTCATTACTCATTAC
>RFHZ01000146.1 GCA_003696125.1 Nitrospinota bacterium | reverse complement strand
CCTCTTAATTTTGGCATACGGTTTGCTATGAAAATTGGGTGCCAGGAAAAAGAGAGGAGTCCGTAGTAGACGAGAAGGGAAAAAATCATAGATGCAGGATTAAAGAGGGAATTCACTGTCTGAAGGAGGTGGATGGGTATGTTACCGACCATGTGGCGACCGTTGAGTGAAGAGATCCGGTCCCTCCAGCGGACTGTTGATGACCTCTTTAATCGGTTCTTTGCTCCGGTGGAAGGGACCTGGAGCCGGACCTTTAGCCCGGCCCAGTCTGCCTGGTATCCGCGCCTGGAAGCCTATACGGAAGATGGGACCATGCATGTGAACGTGCTCATCCCTGGTGTGGATCCTGAGCATGTCCAGGTAAGTGTGGCAGGGAATCAGTTGACCATCAAAGGGGAGCGACCGTGGGATGAGAAAGCGGCGCAATCCCGCAACTACTTCTTCCAGGAGATCCCGTACGGTCAGTTTGAGCGCACCATCATCCTGCCGGAAAATGTAGATGCCGATAAGGTACATGCCAAATTCCACCATGGCATCCTGGAGATTACCCTCCCTGCTTCCGCGGCTATTGCCCCCAAGAAGATAGAGATCGAAGCGGGCGAAGCCGCGTGGAAATAGATCTCCCTTAGGGGGATGCGCAGAGCATCTCCCCCCTCAAGTTAAAGGGCGGGAAAGATCCCTTTCCCGCCCTTTTTTTGCACGCCTGCTCTTGGGAGCCTGCGTGGCCCCTACTCTGCCAGGGGTTCCATCTCCAGCGAGGTGGTGATGGCCACACAGTTGCGGATGGTCCGGGCCACCGGACAGTAGTCGCTGTGGATCTCATGGGCCCGTGTTGCCGCCTCCTGTTTGTCAGGAGGGACCCGGAGGTGATAGGTGACATGAATCCGCTTCACTACCAGCACATTCCCCTCCTTCTCGATCTCCCCGACCGCTTCTGACGAGAACCGGCCCTCTCCGGCCGGAATGCCGCGCGCTTCCAGCGCGCCACCCAGGGTGCCGGTCAGTCATCCGGCCGCTGCCGCCACCAGGTAGTCGAGGGTGGTGGCATGCGGTTCGTGGATCTGGGGGTCCACACCGTAATGAGCCGCCACCTCGGAATGCACTCCGAAGAGTACCGGTTCCGGTTCGATGGGCAGATAGGCGCGCCGCAGCGGCCCCTTGACCCGCTCGATCCGGATATGGGAACGGTAAACCACCGCTTCAGACATTGGTCTCCTCCTTTTCCTGCGAGGAAGTATCATGGGAAGGGACGGCGTGCAGATACCGGTACAGCTCCTCTGCCCTCCACACCTTCCCTTCGTACTCCACCTCTTCATTGGGGTGGACAAAGATGTTGTGTCGATTCCCCTCCTCGTCCTCCACTTCAAAGCAGATCTCTTCCTGCCGGGCCGGATCATGCTCGGCCGCCACCTTTTCCATGAAGAGGTGGGTGAGGAGGACGCTGATGTTGGCGTACTGGACCTTCTGGCGCTGGGGATCATTCTTGATATGGATGAACCGCTCCACATCCGGATGATCCACCCGCAGGGTGAGCATGAGCGCACCGCGTCTCCCGGCCTGGGAGACGGTATTGGTGCTCTCGCTGAAGAGGTTCATGAAGGCGGTAGCTCCCGGCGACTTGTCGATGGTGGCATTCACTGGCGCGCCGGCCGGTCGCAGCACGGAGAGGTCTGTACCGACTCCACCTCCGGTGCGATAGACCATCGCCGATTCGGCCAGACACTGGTAGATCCCCTCCAGGCTATCCTCTTCGATAGGGATGACGTAACAATTGCTGAGTGTGGGTCGGCGACGGGCATCTTCGCGTCCCGCTCCATGCATGACCCGTCCCCCCGGGACAAAGCGGAAATCGAGGAGGATGGAGAGGAACTTCTCATACCAGTAGGCCTGGTCCTTTTCGACCGAAGCAATGGCTCGAGCCACCCGCTCCCACAGGTGTAAAGGCCCTTTCTCCTCAGGAGCCAGGTACTTCTTGCGGATGACATCGATGGCCAGCTCGTTGTCCCCATAGTACGTGGCGGCATCGAGCGCTGCCTCCAGGGGTCGGCTCCTGGGTACATGCCGGAGATACCGCTCCTCGAGGAGACGGAGAATCTGCTTCAACTCTGGTGAAGGGGGAGGCGCCTGCCTGAGCAAGGTGGGAAGCTGCGTGATAAGCTGCTCCAGCCTGTTCTCCTCTTCTGCGGCAGACCAAGGAGAAGAAGAGCGCTCCTTGTCATTTGTCGAAGGCACAGGTTGCTCGAACAGACCCATAGCGTGCTCCTTTCCGCTAATGTCCCGCGAAGCCTCTACTCTATATAGACAGACCCTCTCGGGGGGATATTCTCATCGTTTGTGTGCCTGAGGGAGCCTTACCGAGTCTAAAGAGCCTGGACTCTGAACCGGCATCTCCACCGAGCGCTTCTCTCGCTCCTCCAGCAGATCAATGACTTGATAGAAGAGATCCTCTACCCGGAAGGAGATCATGGTCTGGCCGGTGATGGCCTCAAACCAACTGTCCTTGTGATGGACAAAGACATTCTCTCCATCTGTATCGATCTCCAACTCGGCAAAAGGGAAGGTGACTTGCGGCAGGATCCGTTGGAGGTTGGCGATCCCTTTGCGTATCTTCTGGAGGCTCACCCCACGCTCTAAGAGGCGACGAATAACGCTGAGCTGGATGAGATCGGTAAAGGAATACTTGCGCCGGCGCGTGCTCTTCTCGGTGGGCGAAAAGAGTCCGGTCTCATCCCAGTATTGGAGTTGCCGATTGGTAATCCCCAGGATCTGGTAGACATCCTTTGAATAGTACCATCGCGTAGTTACATCTGATGACGCCACCGCTTCGCCTCCCTGATAAAAATTCCCTTGACAAGTAAATCCAGCATATCAGGAATTTGTTTGTTTCGCAACAAAAATCTGCACGGGAAGAGAAACTTTTTCCTCTCGATAACCCATTGTTTTACAAGGGATTACAACTGGGGGTCCAGCAAAACCTTCAGGACTCCGGGCTGGGCAGCATACCGAAAAGCCTCATGGGCAGCAGAGAGACCAAAAACCCGGCTGATCAAGGG
>RFHZ01000145.1 GCA_003696125.1 Nitrospinota bacterium | reverse complement strand
GTACCTGGTAGAGCCGAAAGTGAAACGGGTACTGGTGGTGCGCCAGGGAAAGCTGGTAGGGGTAGTAAGCCGTATCGACCTGCTGCGGCGGGTGGGGCAGAGTAATGAGTAACGAGTGATGAGTAATGAGTGATGAGTAATGAGTGATGAGTAATGAGTAATGAGTAATGAGTGACGAGTAATGAGGACTGAGTAGGGGCGCAGCGCGCTGCGCCCCTACCAGACGTGTGGTGTCCCTTTATGCCTTTGTGCCTGGTTTTGTGCCTGGTCTTTTGTGTCTCCGTGGTACAAACCGGATGGAGGAGCATAGCGAGTAGTGTTTGGACGCAAACGAGCGACATCAGAACGATCTCTCCTCTATTTCCAACTGGTCGAAGCCTGCCAGCAGCCGGGATGCCCGATCTGCACCATGATACAGGAGAGTACCCTCCGTTTTCTCGATGCCTTGATTTATGAGTCGGTAACCGATCCGGGTACGCGGGCCAAGCTCTGGCAATCACGGGGTTTCTGTAACTGGCATGCCTGGTTTCTGGCCCAGGAACTCCTGGGGAGCGCGCAGGGGATCGCCATCATCTATCACGATCTGCTCAGCCAGGAGATCGAAGACCTGCAGGGTCTCCTCTCCCGCCGCTTTCCCACCATGCAGCGTGCAACACTCTCTCCGGCTGCTCTGGAACGGTATGCGCAGCGGTGGCGGCAGAAGACGCAGTGCCCGGTTTGTGCCTGGGCCCAGTGGGAAGAACAGAATGCCCTGGAACTGCTCTGTCACTCGCTGGGGAATCCGGTCTTCCGAGTCGATTTTTCCCGTTCGGCCGGGCTTTGCGTACCGCACCTCCGCCAGGCCATTTCCCTGGGACGCTCTTCCCCGCATCTACCACTCCTGCTCGAGATCCATTTGACCAAATATCAACACCTGGCTGAGGAACTGAAAGAGTTCGATCGCAAGCACGACTATCGATTTGCACACGAACCCTGGGGACAGGAGGCTGATTCCTGGCGACGGGTCATCGAGCAGTTTGTGGGCAAGCGGGAGATTTTTGGTAACGAGGTCATCCGTTTCGAGCGCACCGAGGCGAGAAGGGGATGGCCACACCTTGTGCGGCGTCTCTGGCAATGGATATGGAGAAAAAGGGACAGGGGCGATGCGGATCAGATCGTTTGAGTTTAATCTCCGTGAGCTGGCCGGGTCGATGGGGGACTTTGGTACCCTCTTTCCCCTGGCCATCGGCTACATCGCCATCTGTGGCCTGAACCCATCCGGTCTCCTGGTCATGATGGGGCTGGCCAACATCATCACCGGCCTGGTGTACCGGCTTCCGATGCCGATCGAACCGATGAAGGTGCTGGCCGCCGTTGCCATTGCCCAGCACTGGTCCCCCTCCATGGTCTATGCCTCTGGCTTTGCCATGGGTGTGGTATGGCTCCTCTTCTCCCTGAGCGGTATCATGAGCTGGATCGCCCGGATTACACCGCACGCGGTCATCCGGGGGATCCAGGTCGCCCTCGGTGTGCTTCTGGCCATCACCGCCTACAAGATGCTCGCCACCTGGTGGGTGCTGGGCCTGGTCTCGGTCATCATCGTGCTGACCCTGCGCCAGAATCGTTACGCCCCTGCGGCCATCGTGCTGATCGGTCTCGGCATAGCTATCATGGTCTTGCAGGGACGACTCTCCCATATCGCTTCCCCTGCTTTTCAGCTTCCCCCGCTTACCCGCTTCCGCTGGGAAGAGGTATGGCAGACCCTCCTTCTGGCCGGGTTTGCCCAGATCCCATTGACCGCGACCAATGCGGTCATCGCCACCGCAGCGCTCATCAAGACCTACTGGCCGGAAAGACCGGTGGAGGAGAAGAAGCTGGCCTTGAATATGGGGGTCATGAACCTCATCATCCCCTTTTTCGGCGGCATGCCTCTCTGTCATGGAGCAGGGGGACTGGCTGGACAGTACTACTTTGGGGCCCGCACCGGGGGGACGAATATCATCGAAGGGGTGATCGAGATCTCGCTGGGACTGTTTCTGTCTTCGTCTATTGCCGCGCTGTTTGCCGCCTTTCCCCTGGCCATCATCGGGGCCATGATGTTTCTGGTGGGAGTCGAGCTGGCCAGATTCGCCCGGGATATTCGCTTCCCCAAAGAGGCCATCCCTTTTGGGGTGACGCTGGTGGTGGCGGTAGGGACCAACATGGCGTACGGATTCCTGGCCGGACTCATCATCCACTACGCGATCCGGCGCCTCTACCGGGAGAAGGGGTGGTGCCGGTGTCACCACGACGTGACGGCACCGGTATGAACCGGGGCTCTGCCTAGCAACACCCTGGTCGTACCAGGTTACCGAAGTCGAAACCTAAAAGCTGGCTGATCTCCAGATTCACCTGGGAGAGGAACGTCTGGGCCTGTTGACGGGTCTGGACATAGCGCATGACGGTGGGGTTGCGTTGTACCTGCTCTTGCAAGCGGCGTAGCGTTATTATTTCTTCCTGCGAAATGCTCATACCATTTTGCTGTTTGCGCAGCAGAGATTGCTGACACTGCTGG
>RFHZ01000019.1 GCA_003696125.1 Nitrospinota bacterium | reverse complement strand
GTGCAAAGGTGTCACTACCCGTAAGCCGCTGAATCGCTCCTGTCAAGAGCATTGCCTGCTACCCGCTATGACTCGGCGGTCAGGATACGCTCGACCTGTGGGGCAGCCGCCTGGGCTTTGGCCCGCAACTCCTCCTCCTGCGCCGCCCCTCCCCAGTCGCTCGTCGCATAAGGGATCACGGCAAAGCGCATCCCCGGATACCCCTGCGCCCGTGCCATGCCTCTACCTGTGGTCTGCACCAGCTTGTCCAGGCCGACCACGGCGGCCGGGATGCCTCTCCGTTCCAGGTTCACCGCATCGAGCACACTGCCCGATGTGCAGGAACCTCAGTCTCCCAGGCCGACCACGGCGGCATCAACCCGGGAGGCCAGATCCTCCAGGACCTCTGGGGGTGCTTCGTTCCCGATGAAGGGCTTCTTGGTGAAATAGATCTCGGCCAGCTCGTATTTCTGGTGTAAGATCTCGGCCACATAGCGCAGGAGCCTATCCCCGCCGGGACGATTATTCCAGAGGATGCCGAGCCGTTTTCCCTTGAGGGAAGGGAGCCGGGGCGCCGGTTCCAGCAGGTCATACTTGGGTCCCTGTCGTGGATCGAGAAAGACAAAGGTCATCTGGCACCTCCTCACTCTTCTACTGTCGGGGAAGGGTTATTGGTTTGGTCACCGGGTTGGTAGACTGGCTATAGGGCTGGTAAAAGCCCATGGCGATTCCCGCATCCCCTCCGGCGGCTACGATCAGGACATCGGCCCGCCGTTTCAGCGCGCCTTCGTGAAAGACAGCAGGGTCGAGTTCAGGATTTTCCCGGAAGAGATAGACCCACCGCTCTTCATCTCCCGGCTCTACCGGGATCAGGTCCTTGAGGTCCCCCACAAAGGTGGAGGTGAGCCGTCCCCAGCGTCCATCCTCTTTCAGATCCTTGACCGATCGTTTGCAGTGGGCAAAGAGATAGTCGCGGATGTCTCGCTTGCTCCACCCCTGCTCGACAAAGAGCGCTTCCAGATTGGGAGGGATGATCACCACGTAGCATCCTCGCGAGAACTCATGCCGGCTGATGGCATTGACCAGTGGGGCTAGAATAGCTTTAGCCACGCTGCTCTCGGTACGGGCCATGCAGAAGTAGTACCCGGAGAGGACGGTGACCGTGCTGGTCTGGCGGGGGTATCCCTCCCATTCGTTCAGCCCCTCCCAGGCCGTATCCGGATTCTCGGCGATGCAGAAGGAATAGCGCTGGGGACTACCCAGTTGGCCACGCTGGATGGCATCGGGTCGCAACTCACAGCAGTTCCAGAGTAAGAGGCTGATGGCCCGGCCGATGGTGGCATTGGCCCGGTTACCCGAGCCGAAGAGGTACATCCCGTAGTTCATCTCTAACTCCTTCACCACCGGTCCGCTCACGATGAGGAGCGGCCAGGGAGAGCCGAGGCTGGCCAGGTGGTTGAACTTGAAGGCCGGATCGCAAAGGGCTTCCACCGCGGCGATGAGCACCGGCATGTACCGGGGAAGACAGCCGGCCATGACCGCGTTGATGGCCAGCTTTTCCGCGGTAATGACCCGGGCCCGCTCCGTCACCTCGCCGATGACGTGGTCAGGGGGGAGTCCCACCGCATCCAGAAACTCCTGCACCCGCTTCTCTGTGGGGGGCACCACCGGGAGACCATCGGTCAGGTTTTCCCGGTAACAGTACTCGATCGCCTCCAGGGGATCGGAGACGGCGATACGGTTTGATGTCAGCGGCATACCTGCTCCTTTTTCTGCTCTATGATATTGCTCTTCTTCTGGTCTTCTTCGCTGAGAATACCCTTCCGCTATTATGCACACCTCCAGGGGAATTGCAACAGAAAAGCGTCAAATACCGAATTGAGAGGCTTCTTGGGCCGTTTCTGAGGGAGTTCCATCAGATTGACTCCTGAGAATGTGGTATGGTACAATGGATGCCTGGAGGATACATCAAAGAGCAGAAGAGGTGGTCATAGCTGCTTATGGACATGGGCAGGAAAATCAACATACCGCGGGAAGAAATCGCCAGGTTCTGTCGGCGACATCGTATTCGCCGGCTTTCCCTGTTCGGATCGGTACTACGGGAGGACTTTGGCCCTGAAAGCGATGTAGATGTACTGGTAGAGTTCGAACCGGGTGCGCGGGTGGGATTGATCGGTTTTGCCAGGATCGAGAATGAACTGAGTCGCCTGCTTGGACGAAAGGTGGATCTGAATACGGCCGGATTTCTCAGCCCCTATTTCCGTGAAGAGGTGCTTCGCGAAGCAGAGGCGGTCTATGATGAGCAAGCGTGATGATCGGACCAGTATGCGGCATATGCTGGACTATGCGCGGGAAGCGTATGCCATGACACGAGGTCGAACGCGCTCTGATCTGGATGCCGACCGCATGTTCCAACTGGCCCTGACCCATTTGGTGGAAATCCTTGGCGAGGCCGCAGCGCGAGTATCCATACCAACGAGAGACAAATATCCCCAAATCCCCTGGGCCGATATTGTAGGCATGCGTAATCGCTTGATTCACGGATATGACGCGGTGGACCTCAACCTGTTATGGGATACTGTGGAGACAGACCTTCCGCCACTTATCGCAACACTGGAGGACATCCTGGAGAACGGGTAACCTCTGAACAGGAGCAAGGAGCACTTTCCAAAAATAAACCTGTTCCGCTCTGAAGACCTGCTGGTGTTTTATAAACGGAGATGAGTTCCGGCCAAGAAGAGGAGTCTTAGATGAACCCTTCTGAGCACGAGGTCACTGCTTCCCGTAAACAGATCGCTATTCGACTCCTCTACACCCTGCTCTATCTGGTCATCTTCGAGATTCTGAAAACGATCATCCAGATCACCGTCATCTTCCAGTACATCTACCTGCTGGTGGCGCGGAGATACAGTAATCCCCTGCGGACCTTTGCCAATAGAGTCACCACCTATGCCTATAAGGTGATGCGCTATCTGACCCTCAACGAAAACGGGCGGCCTTTTCCCTTTCAGGAATTTCCACCAGAGATGGAGCGGCCAGAGGAGGAGGTGACTTTCTCTTAAGGGAAGCTCTAACCACCACAGGCTCAATCGGTCTGGGTAGAGAGACCGGCTTATTGTCCCTCGAAAGCCAGGCTCTCAGTCCCGCTGTCGATTCCCACTCGTCATAAGGAGGATAATGCATGGAGACTTCGCCGGTACGGGGTATGCTGAATGTGGAAACGCTACGGGAGATGGTGGCCCGTGAACAGATCGAGACGGTACTCACCGTCTTCCCAGACCTGTACGGGCGCCTGCTGGGCAAGCGGATCACCGGACGGTTCTTTGTGGACGAGGTGCTGGACCATGCCATCCATGCCTGTGACTATCTCCTGGCCTGCGACATGGAGATGGACCCGGTCCCGGGATATGCCTTTACCAGTTGGGCACAGGGGTATGGCGATTTTCGACTCGTCCCGGACCTGCAGACCCTGCGGCTGGCCACCTGGCTGGACAAGACGGCCCTGGTCCTGTGCGATGTCTATAACGAAGAGGAGGAGGTGCTGGTCGAGGTGGCGCCGCGTACCATCCTCCGTCGCCAGATAGCCCGGGCAGCGGAAAAGGGGTATGTGGCCATGGGCGGCTCAGAGCTCGAGCTGTACGTCTTCAAAGACTCCTATGAAGAGGCGGCCCGCAAGCGGTACCTGGACCTGGAACCGCTCGGACACTATATCGAGGACTATCACATCCTGCAGGGGACCAAGGAGGAGTTTCTCATCGGCACCATCCGCCACCACCTGGAGCGCTCCGGGGTGCCGGTCGAGTTCTCCAAAGGGGAATGGGGACCGGGTCAGCAGGAGATCAACCTGCGCTACGCCGACTTCCTGGAGATGGCTGATCGACACGCCATTTACAAGCATGCGGCCAAGGAGATCGCCTGGCAACAGGGGTGTGCGGTCACCTTCATGTCTAAGTGGGACCAGCGCTATGCCGGCTCCAGCATGCACCTCCACGCCAGCCTGTGGGATCAGACCGGAACAGAGCCGCTCTTCCCCGGGGATGAGCCGATCGGACCGCTGCACGCTTCCCCGCTTTTCCGCTGGTTTTTGGGCGGCTGGATGGCGCACCTGCGGGAGATCTTCCCCTTCTACGCCCCCTATCCCACCTCGTACAAGCGCTACGTGGCCGGCTCCTTTGCTCCCACCGGGATCGCCTGGAGCTATGACAACCGCACCGCCGGCTTCCGTATTGTCGGCCACGGTTCCTCCTTGCGGTTAGAGTGTCGCGCTCCTGGGGCCGATGCCAACCCCTATCTCGCCTTTGCCGCGACATTGGCAGCAGGATTGGATGGGATCGAGAACCGGATAGAGCCACCACCCGCCTTTGAGGGGGATGTTTATGCGGCGCAGGACCTGCCCCAGGTACCCCATACCCTTCCTGAAGCCATACAGGAGCTGGAGAAGAGCACCTGGGCCCGTACGGTCTTTGGAGAGGCGGTCATCGATCACTACCTGCACTTCTTCCGCACCGAACAGCGCAAGTTCGATGCGGTGGTGACGAGCTGGGAACGGGCCCGCTATTTTGAGCGGGCATAGAAGAGGAGGGAAGGCATGGAGTTACGGGATGCGGTGGCCATGGTCACCGGGGGAACCGGGGGATTGGGACGACGGATCTGCCGGGCCCTGGCGCAGCAGGGTACCCATATTGTGGTCGTCTATGCCCAACAGGAGGCGGTGGCCAGGCAGGTGAGTGCAGAGATGCAGGAGCTGGGGGTGCGGGCGATACCGGTCCGGTGTGATGTCACCCAACCCGAGCAGGTACACGGTCTGGTCGATCAGGTGATCCGGGAGTTCGGGCGGATCGATATCCTGGTGAACGATGCGGCCTATAACAAGTGGATCCCCTTCTCTGATCTGGATGCGTTGACCTTAGAGGACTGGTCCAAGATCCTTACGGTGAACCTCACCGGTCCCCTGCTCTGTATCAAGGCAGTGGCACCGTTCATGAAGCGGCAGGGACGGGGAAGGATCGTCAACATCGCTTCTGTGGCCGGTCTGGCTCCAACCGGATCCTCCATCGCCTATGCCGTCTCCAAGGCCGGCCTGATCCATCTCACCCGCTGCATGGCCGTGGCCCTGGCCCCAGAGGTTCTGGTCAACTGCGTGGCTCCCGGGTACCTGGAGGGGACACGCATGACGGAGAACCTGGCACCTGAGTACCGCCAGCGGGTGGTCAGCAACGTATTGCTCAAGCGGGCAGCGGATAAGGACGACGTGGCCGAGCAGGTGGTCACCTTCTGTCGTACCGAAACCACCACCGGCCAGACCCTGGTCATCGATGCCGGCCGCATTTTCCACTAGAAGAGCATCATATTTTCACCACGGAGACACGGAGAATATAAGGCACAGAGGCCACCGGACGCCTGGTAGGGGCGCAGCGCGCTGCGCCCCTACGCGCTACACGGAACACTTGACTATAATAAACCAGGCACAGAGGATTTACTCAGTCCTCATCCCTCATCCCTCATTACTCATTACTCGTTACTCCTTTGACCAGGCGTTGCACACGGCGGAAGATGCCCAGGAAGAAGCGCCAGAATCTGGGGAGGAGCCAGATGGCCAGCACCAGGAAGGCTCCTACCCATCCGATCAGGAGTGCAGGGTAGTTAAAGGCCGTCCAGATGCCTCCCACGGTCAGCAGATCTTCGGTGAGGCTGGCCGCAATGTTGGTGACCGGTTCCGGACTCAGGTTGATGGCGGCACGCGTGCCCGCTTTGGTGGTGTGGGAGAGGGCAGCAATGCCTCCTCCGGCCAGGTAGGCCATGATCTCCAGGGCAGGGTGGAGGTCGCCGATGGCCCGGGCTGCCAGGATGGCACCGGCCGGAATGCGAATAAAGGTATGGATGGCGTCCCAGAGGGAATCGAATCCCGGGATCTTGTCCGCCACAAATTCGACCACGTACATGAACCCGGCCACGGCGATGATTCCCGAATGGGTCAGGATCGCCAGATCTGGTGGAAGCTCGATACCCCCCAGGCGTCCCATCAGGCCGAGCATGGCCACGGTGGCGTACAGGTTGATACCGGATCCCCAGGCCGAGCCCATGGCCAGGCTCAACGCCTGTAGCGTCTCCATGCTACTCTCCTCTTTTTAGCGATGCCGTACGCTATCGCCGCAGCAGGGGACGGGTGAGACAGGTCGGGCCACCGGCACCTTTCCGCGAAATCTCTTCTCCGGTATAGGTCCAGACCTCAACCCCTGCCTCTTCCAGCCGCAGACGGGTCTGCGGGTTTCCCTCCAGCATGATGCATTTGCGGGGAGCCACGGCCAGGATATTGCACCCCATGCTCTCGAATTCCTCATCCGGGATCTCGATCAGCCTGATTCCCCGTGCCAGGAGCCACTCGCGGAAGGGTACCGGGAGGAGTCGAGAGTAGACGACGGCCAGATCGTGGTCGATCAGGCTGATCAGCGACATCAGGTGCATCACATCCCCGGGACCGTTCCAGTGGGGAAGGGGGACCACCACCAGTTCCTGGATGGTATCGGCGAGGAGGGCCTGTAACTGCCGGATCCCTTCGTCATTGGTGCGATACCCTCTCCCTACGGCCAGGGTATGCTCATCCACCCAGAGCACGTCCCCCCCTTCCAGTCTTCCCTCCCCGCTGATGGCTCCCAGCACCGGCACCCCCAGTTCCTGTAGAAAGGCTGCGGCTGCTGCCGGCTCGTGCTGCCGGGCAGCTTTTCCCATGTTGCAGAGGATGGCTCCCTGTGCGGCAACGAGGAGGGGATCGTGGACATAGATGGAGTCGAGATTGGTCTGGGCATGAGGGGGAAGGAAAAAGATCTCCAGATCGAACTGCTGGAGCAGGGCCACAAAGCGGTCGTACTCCTGGAGAGCCTTTTCATAGTCGGGGCAATCTACATAGTTGAGCGCCTGCCACTGTGCCTGCACCGTTTCCGGATCGAGAAAAGCCTCCCGGGGATGCTTCAACAAGAGCTTGCGGATCGGGGTCACCATCGATTGACATCCTACCTCCATCGTTCCCTCCTTCGTCAAATCCTCACCACTACCGGTATTCCCGCCTAAAGATTCTCCCTGACGGCATGATGCAAGCGCTAGTATACACCCAGCCTTTACGACCGTGCAACCCCATGCCTGCCTGTGGGGGATAGCACCGCCGTGTCCTTGTTCCGTGTGCCGCCGTGGAGATGGTGAGGCAGGGTCACAAAGACATCACCCTGCGGAAGTGTCTTGCCTTTCCGAAGGTTGTGTGGTTTAATACGATCTCAAGACGTGATAAGGTCTGGCAAGGGAAGGGAATTTCTCCACATCTCCGTGGTGCTGTAC
>RFHZ01000144.1 GCA_003696125.1 Nitrospinota bacterium | reverse complement strand
GTACCGGGTTGGGGCACGTAGGGACCGTCGTTGGTCCAGTGGGCGATAAGGTCGGTATCAGAGGGATCACCCAGGTGCTGCCCCCGGTAAAGGGCATAGCGGACTTTGCCCGGGAGCCAGTGTATGATGTAGGTCAGGCCGGCCTGCAGGTCGGCGAGGGGAATAAAGAATCGGAAGAGATTGCCGGGCTGGTCAAAAGGCTGGACGACAAACTGCGCGTTATCCGGATCGTCTGGATTGCCAAACCGGCTCAATTCGAAGTCGAGTTCCCGGAAATAGGGTGGCGCCTCCTGATCCCAGGTAAAAAGGCCCAGCACCGCCTGTGGATCAAGGTCGTTGAGTAGAGGATTGATCAAGACCCGGTACTGGCCAAAGCCGAGGTGCTCATTGAGCCACACTTCGGCCGTTCTCCACACACCGTTGTCCCCGGTGATGGCGAGATGAAGGCCGTTTTCATCAACCCAGACGTTCTGCGGCGCAAAGATGTTGGGTCCGGGGCCGACCTTGCAGGCATCGTGGCCGGAGTCCTTGATCACCCAGAGACGATTCGAGAACTGGAGAGGATTATCGAGGAAAGGGTTGCGGTCCACCCGGATCGATGTCAACGCCATGGTCTCCAGTTCAGGAGGAGGAGTGGGTGTGCCAAAAGCCGGGGGACAACTCTCACCGATCGGGAGCAGATAGAGGGCATATTGCGTGGCCCAGGGATCGCAGAACCCTGTGGTCACATCGACCTCCCACTGGCCATCCGGTTGGATGGCGGTACAGGGGCTGGCAAGCGTAGGTTTCACGAACCAGCCTAGCCCTTCCTTGAACAGGTAAGTAGCCAGGTGAACGGTGGAGGGATTGATGTTCATGACCATGCCCTGCAGCGGCTCTGTGCTCCCATACGCCGGAAGAGAGGTCACGACGATCTGCGGTGTAGCGGCTACAGCCAGGTAGGAAGAGACCAGCACTATGGTGAAGGCAAGGAGTACGGATACCAGTCCCTTCATGGCTTCAGGAAGTTTCATCATTCTTCCTCCTCTATAGCAAAAAACGGTAAATGTTTATACCGTTGTAGAAACGTCTCCTTGCTCTACTCCCCCAACCCAAATCCTTGCTTTTCCATCCACCACAACCGTCCCCATCCAGATGTACCCATAACGCTTTGACCTTCCTCAGCTCACTCTCTGACAATCGATTGCCAACCCTGACTTCCCTCTGCAGGAGCGGAGGTATTGGTAACAGATGTATGGCCAGGTAGCGGATGACACCGGTTCCATCAGCGGTTGACAGCCCGGCTACTCCGGTGCAGTCAGGCGTCCATGGAGATAGGTAGCAGGTGGCAGAATCAGGATTCCCGCGATCGTCTGACCGTAGTACGGACCGAAATGTTTGACGTCTCCAGCGAGAAGATGAGTTGCGTTGGCCGCCATGGCTGCCAGGAGAATGGGATGATCCTTGGCCGGCAGATGCACTCCTGTCGGCAGGGGGTGGGTGGGCAGGCTGGTCACCAGGTGTAACGCACGAGCAAGGTTGGCCAGCCGGATCCGCTGCTCCCGGGTGCTCAGGTTCACGCGAGCCTCTTCGAGGGCGTAGACTGAGGTAATCAATGTCACGTTCTTCAGAGTCCAGAGCCGCTGCAGACCAGCGTCTGTACGGTAAGCCACCGAAAAGAGGACGTTCGCATCTAAGAATACCCGGTCCACGCCTTACTCCTCAGCAGGTTTCTGATGAGGAATCGCGTCCGGATCCAATCCCAGCTTGCGTACCTCCTCCCGGACCCGGGCGTAGTCTTCCTCGTCCACGGCATTGGACAACAGAAATTCGGCCTGGCGTTCCGGCGTATAGCGTTCCAGGGGCATCACCACGGCAGGCCGGATGAGAATCCCCTCCTCTCGAGCCTCGACAATCACGAGTGAGCCCTCGGTAAGGCCGAAACGGTGGCGCAGCCTGGCCGGGATAACCATGGTGCCCCGTTTCCCAACTCTGCTCATTTCCATAAGGAACGCTCCCCTTTTTCTCTTATAATTTGATATTCCGAGTATCAGATATTCCTGGAATATTGTGCCAGAACCGGGTACCGGAGTCAAGAGAACACTAACCACATATCCCCGTCTCCCGTACCTGCCAGAGTGCCTTCTCAGAACGGTCAGATACGGGGGATCAGAAGGGTGGCCAGGAGCCAGAAATCGTGATAGTCACTTCTTTCCCTTCAGGGAGTTCTAGCCTCCCCAAAGGCTCTAATATGCCGTGCCGTACCCGCACGCGAATCGTATCTCCCATTCCCTTTCTCCTCTTCTGGCCAGATTAAGTCGTCTTCATCTCAAACGGTCACAGCTATCAG
>RFHZ01000143.1 GCA_003696125.1 Nitrospinota bacterium | reverse complement strand
CCTGCGAAGAAGCCGGGACAGCTTTTGCGGTTTGGATCTCCAGCAGGTCGGCGAGGGGGACGAGGGAGATCGGTTTTCCCTCCTGGAGGATGGCTTTCCGTCCCTGCACGGTCAGGATAGCAGAGGGAGCGACCAGACGGGTGGTGTGCACATACTCTACCGGGAGGGCATAGCTCCTTTGGGCGACCATCACGATCAGGACACGGCTGGTGGCCAGGGTAATGGGGAGCCGGATAGAGAAAGTACATCCCTGGCCTGGAGAAGACTCTACCCGCAGGTCCCCCTTGAGATGTTCCACATTGGTACGGACCACATCGAGTCCCACGCCTCGGCCGGAGAGATCGGTGATGAGGGGACTGGTGGAGAACCCGGAGGTGAAGATGAGGGACTGCACCTGCTCAGGGGTCATCAGGGCCAGCTCGTCTTCCCCGCAGATGCGACGCTGCAGGGCGGTCCGCCTGATCGCCTCTGGATCGAGTCCACGGCCATCATCGGCGACTTCGATGATGATGTTGGTTGCGGTCTGATAAGCCCGCAGAGAGATGGTTCCCCGGCGGGGTTTGCCTGCGCGTTCCCGCTCCGCAGGAGGTTCGATCCCATGATCGATGGCATTCCGGATGAGGTGTGTCAGCGGATCCTTCATCTCTTCCAGGATGCGCTTATCTGCCGAGGTCTCCCCTCCTGTGATCTCCAGATGGACCTCTTTCCCCTGGGTCCGGGCCAGGTCACGCACCAGGCGGGGAAAGCGCTGGAAGAGGGTGGAGAGGGGGAGGAGACGGACGGCACGAACCCCGTCTTCCAGCTCGTTGGTGACCAGCTCCAGCCTGGTCTGGTCTTCATCCAGGGCGTGCCGGAGGCGGAAGAGGAGCCTTCCCATATGCTCCAGGCGTTGTCCTTCTTCTTCCAGATAGGCGGATGTGCGCCGGCGTAGCTCTTCGGTAACCTCCTGCTTCCATTCGTGGACCAGGGATCGATGCCCCAGCGCCTCCCTGTTCCACTCTTCCCACCAGCGGAGGAGTTCCTCCAGTTCGGCGAGACGCCGGGCGATGTGGATTTTGGTGGTGGTGAGTTCCCCTACCTGCCGCATCAGGGCATCCAGTTTCTGGGTCGGTACCCGGATCGTCTCGATGCGGTACTGTTCGTGCTCGATGGGAGAGAGAGTTCCCTTCTTCCCCTCCTCTGCCGGGTCCTCTATCAGGATGGCAGAGCTGTCGGTTGTTTCCGGGCCGGGAGGGCCGGGTTGGGAAGGCATCGAGAGGGTAAGGGTCTCCTCAGGTTCTGTCGATGCCGGGGAGGGGGGTGAGGG
>RFHZ01000142.1 GCA_003696125.1 Nitrospinota bacterium | reverse complement strand
TTGCGTAGCGTCCTGATCAAGCACCAGCGTCTCCGGTTGGATCACCACCCCATAGTCTTCCCGGGCCCGCAGCAAAGAGACCTTCCCATCCAGCACATCCTGCCACACCAGGTGTGGGTCACGAGTCAGAGGATCGCCATATCCTCCTCCTCCACTGACAAACACGTGTAACTCTTCTCCTTCCTGCAAGGTAAAGACTCGCTTAGAAGGGATGGTTTCTTCTTCACCAGTCTGTCGTCGAATTTTTGCTTGAGAACACGGGGCTGCCAGTCCCCCCCAAAGACCCCATGGCTGAGTGAAAAAACGCTCGCCTCGATAGGAGATGGTTACCGAGCCTCGTACAGCCTGGAAGATCTTTTCAAAACCGAGTCCTCCCCGATATTTCCCTGCCCCTCCAGAATCCTGCCAGAGGCGATAACGCAAGATCCGTAGAGGATAGTCGAGTTCGATCGCCTCTACCGGGATATTCATGCAGTTGGTCACATCCGTCTCTACGACATCCACGCCATCCCTGTCACTCCGGGCTCCCATCCCCCCTGCCCCGAGTTCACTGGTCACATAGCTCCGGTTTGTGCGGGGGTCAATGCCCCCAAGCGACATCACCAGGAGTTGGCCAGAGGCTGCGGCAGGGATCTTCTCTGGCAGTGCTCTGACCAGCGCGCCCAATAGCACATCTACCGTACGTTTCATGGTTGCTGTACGGGCATTCACCGGGGCGGGATGGCGGGGATTTAACAGGCACCCTTCTGGGATGGAAATGGTAATCGGTCGATAACAACCGCTGTTGTTGGGAATCTCCGGATCGGTAATGGCTCGCACCACATAATACACACAGGAATAGGCTGCCGAGGGGACGGCATTCAGTGGTCCACGTACCTGAGGACTGGTTCCGCGAAAATCGACATGAAAATCAGACCCCTGGATCGTAATCGTTGCCTGGATTTTGATCCGTCGATCAAGATCAATGCCGTCGTTATCCAGATAATCAAAAAAACTGTAGGTTCCGTCAGGGATGGCAGCGAGCTTGGCCCGGGTCATTGCTTCTGCTCGATCCAGCAGTTCGGCCATGGCTTCACGCAAGAGAGGCACCCCATAGTCGTTGAGTAAGGAGATTATCCGCCTTTTTGCGACCTGGCCTGCTGCCATCTGGGCCCGGAGATCCCCAAAGACCACCTCCGGAATACGGACATTCTTTCGCAGGAGCCGATGGAGACTCTCTTCAGGCTTTCCCGCTCGATAGAAAGGGAGGGGAGGGATGATGAGCCCTTCCTGATAGATCTCTGTAGCGTCAGTCGGCACACTGCCAGGCGTTTTCCCTCCCATCTCCTGGTGATGGGCCATGGTACAGCCCAGGGCAATGACCTCCCCCTGAAAGAGAATGGGGGTGACCAGCACGATATCTGGGAGGTGGGTACCCCCTCCGTAGGGATCGTTCATGATATAGATGTCCCCGTCCTGCATTTCTGCAGGGGGGTACACCGCAAGGATTTGCCGGACCGCAGGGATAAGCGTGCCCAGATGGACCGGGATGGCGGTTGCCTGGGCGATGCACTCGCCCTCTGGGGTGAACAGGGCACTCGAGGCATCTAGACCTTCTTTAATAATACTCGAATAGGCACTCTTGAGTAAGGAAATCTCCATCTCTTCGGCGATAGAATCGAGCCGATTTCGGATGACTTCTAACGTGATCGGATCTATGCTCATCCCTCTCTCCCTACCTGTATCAAGACATTCCCCAGGTCATCGATGCGGGCACGCTGACCGGGATATACCACCACCGTGGTATCCGGCTGCTCTAGAATTGCCGGTCCGGTGAGTTCGGTCCCTGGAGGGAGCTTGGTCCGCTCGTAGACCGGTGTAGTCACATACCCTCCTGCGTCTGGAAAGAAGGCCTGGCGAGGAGGACGACGGGCAGCGTCCAGGGACAACCCCTCTCTGTTCCATCGGAGGCGTGGTACAGGAAGGGGAAAGGTATGGACACTGCGCAAGCTCACCAATTCTACCGGATCTTCGAGGCTTTTATGTCCATAGACCTGTTCATGGTACTGATGGAACGTGGCAACGGCTTTCTCGATTGAGGCCGTGGTCAGTGCTCCTTCCAAAGGGACTGTCAACTCATACGATTGTCCCTGGTAGCGCATATCGGCAAAATGGGCAATGTGGACGTCCGTCAACGGCACTCGGTCTCGTTCCATCTTCCTTCGTCCCAGGGCGTCGAGCTCTTGCAAGACCCTTCGCATCGCCTCCAGATCCACCTGATCGGCCAAGGCAACAAAGGCCCTGGCATGTTCATGTTCGATATTGGCGACCAGCAAACCAAAAGCGGAAAGGACGCCAGGAGCAGGAGGAACGATCAGCGTGGAGATGTGGAGATCGGGTGCCACCGCTCCGCCATGTACCGGACCGGCTCCACCCAACAACACCAGGGCAAATTTCCGCGGATCATACCCCCGTCTGATGGAGACGAGGCGAATCGCATCCGCCATGCGGGCATTCACCACGCGATGGATCCCATATGCCATCTGGGGGAGATCGAGATGCAAGGTGGTGGCCAGCTTGGCGATGGCGGCTTCCGCCGCTTGCCGATTGAGCGTGAATGCCCCACCGGCAAAGGCGTCTGGGTTCAGATACCCCAGCACGAGGCTGGCATCGGTGACCGTTGGATCTGTTCCTCCTTGGCCATAGCAGGCCGGTCCTGGTACGGCACCAGCACTCTGGGGTCCCACACGGAGCCCGCCACCGGCGTCGACCCAGGCAATACTCCCTCCGCCGGAGCCGATAGTGTGGACATCGATCATGGGGAGGCGTACCGGATAGCTTTCAATCTTTCCCTCCAGGGAGAGGAGTGGTTTCCCTTCGGCAATCAAGGCCACATCACAGCTCGTACCTCCCATATCCATGGTAATGACATGAGGAAAGCCTGCCGATTCTGCCACAAATTTTCCCCCTAACACCCCGGCTGCCGGACCAGAAAGAAACATGGAGACCGGCTTCTCCTTGGCAACTTCGGCACTAGTGATGCCTCCCCGCGACTGCATGACATGGAGCCCTGCTCGCAGTCGGAGTTGGGTAAGTTCTGCTTCGATTTGCTGGATATAGCGAGCGATTACCGGCCGCAGATAGGCGTCAAATGCCGTGATACAGGTGCGTTCATACTCCCGAAACATCGGGTCAACCTCAGAAGAGAGGGAAACCGGAAGCTGCGGATAGTATCGGTGAATCAGTTCGCGCGTTCGTCGCTCGTGCTGCGGGTTCTGAAAAGAGAAGAGGTAGCAGACAGCGATCGATTCCACTCCCCATCGCTGCACAAGGTGATGTACAGCGTCGATCACCTCTTGCTCATGCAGGGGAATCAGGACATTGCCTTCGGCGTCGATGCGCTCCCGAATACCGATTCGTAGTCGTTTAGGGGCGAGGAAAACCGGGGTTTCGGCGGTAAAGAAGAGATCATAGAGCTTGGAACGTTTTTGTCTTCCAATTTCAAGGACATCTTCAAATCCTTCGGTCGTCAAAAGACCAATGACGGCTCCTTTGTGTTCCAATACGGCATTGGTGGCCACAGTCGTCCCATGGATAAAGCGTTCAACCGCTTCTGGACGACACTCAGCGAGGGTCAGAATCTGCTGGATTCCTTTTGTTACACTGGCGACCGGATGCCCAGGGGTCGAAGGAACCTTAGTGAAAAAGAGCCTCTCGTCTTTCAGACAGACGATATCGGTAAAGGTTCCCCCGATATCGATGCCGATTTCGATCATAGCGTTCTCCTCTGGTGAGGGGATCAGTGCTCGTCAGCCCTTTGTGAGATCAGTAGGACCTCTCCTCATTTCCCGCTCCGGCATTTTCCTTCGTCCGCGCGTACGGAAGATCCTCATGAGGTCAACAATTCACGCAAAAGCGCTCTCCATCAGGCCAAGACAACATGAAAGGAGGTAGGGCGCGAGCCCAGTATAGGGTATGGTGGTCTGAGAAGTCAAGACACTGCAAAAGCCAAGAAGAGGAGCAGGTAAGCTATCGCCAAACCTTTTGACAGGTTGAAAGGAAGTGAAGTAAAATAGAAATAATCCACAATGAGAACTTATGCAGTGTGAAAGGAGGGAGGGAAATGCCAAATACCAGATTTCATCAGGAAGGGGTAAAACTATCTAGATCTCATCACATCTCTAGACGGACCTTCCTGAGGTCCGTAGGTGCTGGGTCTTTGCTGTTGTCTACTCTCGGTTTGCAGGTGAAACCAGCCCGGGGAGCCAGTGGAGCTTCAACGTATATCTTTGCCAGCCCTAGTGAATATGACACCCTTGACCCACATCTAGTGTTTGACGTCGGCCGGGTTGCTTATCGACTCAATCTCTATGATAGCCTGTATCGTTGGGAAGATAATCCACCTAAGCTCTATCCCTGGCTGGCAGAACACTTTGCGGTTTCTGACGATGGGCGTCGCTGGACGTTTACACTTCGCAAAGGGGCAAAGTTCCATGATGGGAGTGAGGTCACCGCAGAAGCGGTGCGCTATAGCATGGAGCGGTTATTGGCCTTAGGCAAAGGGGCCTCTTCTCTCTTTAAACCGATTATCGAACCGGGGAGTACCAAGGTAGTCGATCGCTATCGAGTGGAATTCAATTTGCGTCGACCACAAGCGACTTTTCTGGCAACCATTCATTCATTTTATATCGTTAATCCAGCAGTCCTCCAGGCGCATGAGGAAGGAGGAGACTGGGGGAGCAAGTGGCTCAGTAGTCACGATGCCGGCTCTGGTTCCTACCAACTAGAAAACTATGATCTGGCCGTAGGCTTTACGGGTACCCGGTTTCAGGATCATTGGATGGGCTGGAAAGGTCAGCACGTAGACCGGGTAGAGTTTCGCACCATGCGAGAGGTCTCTTCCCGGGTCTTGGCCCTGATCAAAGGGGATATTCATGCCACCGATGGATACTTGCCTGCCGATCAGGTCGATAAGCTGCGCAAAGCCCCCGGGGTAAAGATCATAGAAGAAGAATCTATGCGCATCTTTGTTATCCTCATCAACAATCAGCGCCCTCCCCTAAACGACGTCCATGTACGCCGTGCTATTAGCTATGCCTTTGACTATGATGGCTTTAACCAGCAGATCATGAAGGGACGGGTGACACGAAACCCTGGACCTATTCCCAATAACATGTGGGGAGCTCCAAAGGATCTTGAAGGGTATCGTTACGATCTGAAGAAAGCCGAGGAAGAGTTGCGTCAGGCCAAAGTAAAGATCGATCGTCCCTTGGAAATTCACCCGCTGGCCGGCTATCCGGTAACAGAACAGGCAGCAGTAGTCTTACAAAGCGGCTTGCGGAAACTGGGAATCGAACTGAAGATCATCCCAGAGACATGGCCGACGCTGGTAGGT
>RFHZ01000141.1 GCA_003696125.1 Nitrospinota bacterium | reverse complement strand
CGGGGAAACCCCACCGTTTTGGACCGTGGGCACCGTCTCTGCCAGGACCGGGTAAAACTCCCCTTGCGGGTTCACCCCGATCAGCCCTTCCACACTGGGACGAATGGTCAGGCCAATGGTGGCTCCGGTACCGAGATAGGGGTTAAGCGTCTCCGGTTCCTGGTACAGGGCAATGGTCACCGTCCCGGCTCCCCAGCCTGGCACACTCTGCCCGCAGAACAGAAAGATACCTATCATCAGGGAGAGAAGGCATCTAGAGGAGAAGACTTGTGTATGCCCACAAAACATCATATCATGATCCCAGGAGCTTCCTCATCGGGAATGTCGAACACACTGAGAGGCAGAGAGAAAAGACTCTGCTCATCTGTTAGAGGTCGTGGTGTTTTTTCATGATCATCCGGTATCTTAAACGAAGAGAGGGGAGGAGGCAAACAAAAAGTGAGCCGCTCCCAGATATTCCTCCGCCCATGCTGGTGGTGTGTCTACGGGCCAGGGAGCGATCCTGTAGAGAAGGCAACAGCCGGTTGGTGGCCAGGGAAGGGAAGGAAAACATCACCTGTTGAAGAAAACCGCCTTTCAGATAGGGGCAGAGTGTAGAGAAATTCGTGTATAATATGACTATGGAGGGGATTTCTATTGACACCGCCATCCTTTTCCTTTATTGTAGTATATACGACATTTTGGTGAGGGCTCTGTTGCATTCCCTAGAGGCAGGAGGTTAGAAGGAGGAGTTTAGAGCAATAGTGGTTAATCTTAAGCAAGGAGGTGAAGGGCTGATGAAATCGGAAAAGCTGCTCACGAGACGTCAGTTTCTGGCCACCACGGCTCTTGCCACGGCGGCAATGACCGTGGGTCCGTATGTGGAAACCTCGTATTCGGCAGGAAAGCTGAGTGTGGGACTTTGGGACCACTGGGTGCCGGGTGCCAATAAGGTATCCCGCAAGATCATCGAGGACTGGGCCAAGGCCAACCATATCGATATTACCATCGACTATATTACCTCCATGGGTGGGAAGCAACTGGTAACCATTGCGGCCGAAGCCCGGGCCAAGACCGGTCATGATGTCATGGACTTCCCCACCGTGCAGACCGCATTGCACCGGGATAGCCTGGAGCCGATGGATGATGTGGTAAACGAAGTCATCTCCCAGTACGGTCCGCTCTCCCCTGATGCCGAATACCTGGGGAAGATCGAGGGGACCTGGTACTCTGCTCCCGGACCGATCGGCTCGCACACCTATCCGATGGTCTCCCGGCTGGATCTCTGGAAGAAATATGCCGGGATCGATCTCAAGAAGATCTTCCCTGCCAGCCCTGACCGTGATCCAGAACTGGTGAAGAGCTGGAACTACGATAACTTCCTGGAAGCCTGCAAGAAGCTACACAAGGCCGGATACCCCTTCGGGAATCCGATCGGCGCGACGAGCGACTCCCAGGACTGGTTAGGCCCATTGTTCATGTCCTTCGGCTCGATGTTCGTCAACGAAAAAGGGGAAATCACCGTCGATTCTGATGCCACCCGGCAGGCCCTGGAGTATATGAAGAAACTGACCCAGTACATGCCTCCAGAGGTCTATGCCTGGGACGATGCCTCTAACAACCGCTGGATCATCTCCGGTCGTGGTTCTGCCATCCAGAACCCTCCCAGCGCCTGGGCCGTAGCGGTACGCGACAAGCCGGACATCGCCAAGCAGATATGGCACCATGACACACCGGCCGGGCCCAAGGGGCGTTTCCGGGGCTCCCTGCCCCGCATGATGGGGGTCTGGAACTTCAGCAAGAATAAGACGGCCGGTAAAGACCTGATCCTCCACCTGCTGCAGAAGGAGCAGCAGTACAAGCTGATCGCGGCCAGCAAAGGGTACGATGTCCCCCTGATCAAGGCCTTTACCGCTCACCCGGTATGGGAAGAGGCAAGTCCACCCTTAGGGACCCTGTACAACTACCCGGTACGCGGTGATGAGTTCCAGATGATGTGCGGGTACCCGGCACCGATCACCATTGCCGCGCAGATTTACTCGCAGGCGACCATTCCGAACACGGTGGCCAAAGTGACCCAGGAAGGGGCCTCTATCGACGAGGCGATCAAGTGGGCCGTCAACGAGCTGGAAGGGTACATGCGAGGCTAACCGGTCTGTAGTTTAGCACCAGAGGGGAAGGGGAGAGGAGTGGAAAGAGGCCCCTTCCCCTTCTTTGAGAGAGAAGGGATTTCCCGGACTTTATCGGGATTAAGACAGAAGAGGGGAGACAATGAATCGACCGGCTAGTCAGGAAGAGTCGATCAAACTGGAAGAAGGGGTGACCAGGCCTGCGGTACGGACAGGGTGGCTCCAAAAGCTCTTATACCGCAAATCTACGCTGGCTTTTCTCCTCTGCGTTCCTCTGCTGGCTCTCATCATCGGATTAATTGTCTATCCGTTCTTTTACTCCATCTTCTTGAGCATGCTCAATAAACGGGAAACAAGGTTTGTCGGCTTTGCCAACTATCTCTTCCTGTTCAAACGCGAAACCTTCTGGATGGTGGTACGGCAATCGGTCCTCTTTACCCTGACCGCCGTCTTTTTTAAGGCCCTGATCGGCTTTGTGATGGCACACCTGATCAATATCCTCCCCGAGAACCGGCAGCGACTCTGGCGAGGACTGGCCCTGGTCCCCTGGGTCATGCCCCCGGCCCTGAGTACCCTGGGGTGGTGGTGGCTGTTTGATCCGAGTCACAGCGTCATCAACTGGATCCTCGAGCACACCATCGGTGCCCACATCGCCTGGTTGAGCAATACCTTCTGGGCCCGTTTCTCCGTGATCCTGGTCAACATCTGGTACGGCTCTCCCTTCTTCCTCATCATGTACCTGGCCGCCCTGAAATCGGTGTCTGCAGATCTCTACGAGGCTGCCTCCATCGATGGGGCCAATGCCTGGCAAAAGCTGATCTACGTCACCATCCCCATGCTGCGCAACATCATCGCCATCACCGTCCTGTTCTCGACCATTGTCACCTTTGCCAACTTTGACATCGTGCGTGTACTGACCCAGGGTGGTCCCCGCAACACCACCCACCTGTTTGGAACCTATGCGTTTAAGCTCGGGATCGAATCTGGTGACGTACCGCTCGGAGCAGCGGTTTCCCTCTTTATGTTCCCCATACTGGCCATTTTGGCTTTCTTTATCCTGCGAAACGTACGGCAGAGAGTGAGAGAACTATAATGAGCAAGCTATTCTCCTTCCGTAGCATGCAGCAGAGCCGGAAATGGGCTCTCGTTTTGGCCTATTTCTTTCTGGTGGTTTTTATCATCTTCTACCTCTTCCCCCCGTACTACATGCTGGTCACCTCGTTTAAGACAAACGAAGAGATCGCCAGCTTAAAAGGGATTCCCCTGATCATTAACCAGAAGCCCACCCTGTTCCATTACATTGACCTGTTCGTCAACACTTACTTCCTCACCTACTTCAAAAACACCGTGATCGTTACCCTCTGCTCGGTGGTCATCTCCATGTCCATCAGCATCCTGGCCGCTTATTCGCTGGCACGCATGCGCTTTCTGGGGTCTTCGGTGTTGGCGACCGGGGTCTTTCTCACCTATCTGGTGCCAGATACCCTCCTCTTCATCCCCCTGTTCAAGGTCATCGGAGGCCTGGGATTGCTGAACTCGAAGTGGTCGCTGGTCCTGGTCTTCCCTACACTTGCCGTTCCCTTCTGTACCTGGATCATGATCGGTTATTTCGGCTCTATCCCCAAAGAGCTGGATGAAGCGGCCCTGATCGATGGGGCCAACTGGTATCAGATGCTCCTCCGCATCTTCATCCCGGTGGCCATGCCGGGAATCATTGCGGCAACGATCTTTGCCTTTACCGTCTCCTGGGCCGGTTTCCTCTACCCGCTCGCCTTTATCTACAGCAATGAGGAGATGGTCCTGACCGTCGGCACCGTGACCACCCTGATCCGTGGCGATGTGTACTACTGGGGAGAACTGATGGCCGGGGCCCTGATGGCAGCAGCTCCTCCTGTGATCCTCTACGCCTTCCTGATGGACTACTACATCTCCGGGCTGACGGCCGGGGCGGTCAAAGACTAAAGAGCAGTCCGCCTCTCCCTCCTCCTCTCATGGTAGGGGGGGAGAGGCTCCCTCTTCTCCCTGCCCTCCTCTCTCCAGTCCCCGTCTCCTCCCCGTGTTTCCTCTTGAAAGCAGACCGCTGTTTTTCCTGAAGCAGTGGCTGGACATGCCAGGCAGATTTTTTATTTGAACCCAGAAACAGGGTGGGATATAATGCCCCTATCCATTGGGAGGATCTTCTCACCATTAACAAAGGGGGGGACTTACCATGAGAAACGTCACACGTCGCAGATTTTTACAGACGGCCGCCCTGAGTACCGGTGCGGTGATCGGTATGCCTACTCTTTGGCGCTATGCCTATGCCCAACCCTCTCTAAGCCTTGCCCTGTGGGACCACTGGGTCCCTGGCGCAAACGATGTGGCGAGAGCGATTATAGAGGGGTGGGGAAAAGCGAATAAGGTCAAGGTAAAAGTCGATTTCCTGGGTCGAGAATTGATGACCATTGCCGCGGCCGAAAGCCGGGGAGGGACAGGACACGATATTATCCACCTGTGGACATTTGACGGCACCTTTTACAAAGACAAGCTTGAGCCGTTGAACGACGTGGCCGAAGGCCTCATAAAGCAGTATGGGGACTTCGATCCCAATGCCCGCTACCTTGCCTACCAGGATGGAACCTGGATCGTCTTACCTTCGCCTATCGGCTCGCATAGCTATCCCATGGTTACCCGCATCGATTACTGGAAACAGTACGCCGGTATCGATGTTACCGAACTCTTCCCACCCGATGTGACGAAACGGGATGCCAAAAAGATTGCCACCTTTACCTATGATGCTTTTTTGGCTGCTTGTAAAAAGCTGGCAGCCGCTGGCCATATGTTTGGCAACCCCATCAGCGAATGTACCGATGCCAACGACTGGCTCTGTCCTCTCATGGCCTCCTTTGGATCGACTCCGGTTACAGAGGGAGGAGATATTGCCATTG
>RFHZ01000018.1 GCA_003696125.1 Nitrospinota bacterium | reverse complement strand
CGAGACAAGGTGCAGGAGTTTGTGCAAAAATTCCATAAAACCTTTCCCATCGGCCTGGACAGGGAGGGAAAGATCTCCATCGACTATGGGGTGTATGGTGTGCCGGAGACGTTTTTCATTGACCGAGAGGGCCGGATTGCCTATAAGAACATCGGAGAGATCAGCGCCATGACCATCCGGCGCGAGATCGAAAAACTGCTATAGATACGCCCTGCCATCGGATGGCCGGGCTTGCAGAAGAGGGAAAGAGGGATATGCGTATACGAGGGACGCTGCTCCTGATAGTTCTGCTCCTGGGAAGTGTAACAACACTCTGGGCGGTAACCGCCCCTGCCCTGGAGAAACAGGTGCGCCAGATCGCTTCCCAGCTCCGGTGTCCGGTCTGACAGAACCTGTCGGTGGCGGATTCGCCATCAGAGCTGGCCAAGCAGATGCGGAACCTGATTCGAGAGAAGCTGGAAGCCGGGGAAACCCCGGAGCAGATCCAGGCCTACTTTGTCGAGAAATACGGGGAGTGGATCCTCCTCAGCCCCAAGCCGCAGGGGGTCAACCTCCTGGTCTGGGTCCTCCCCCCGCTCTTTCTGGTTATCGGTGGTGTCGTCGTCGGGATCACGGTAAGACAGTGGGCCAAAACGGGAAAACACCTCCGCCCTTCGACCCCACCATCTCCAGAGGCTCCTTCCCGCACCACGCCGGGAGAAAGCCGGTACGTCGAGCAACTGCGGCGAGAACTAGACGAGTATGAATAGACGCTCCACCCTGGGTGTACTGGGACTCCTCCTGGGCCTCGGGCTGGTGTGGTTCTTCCTCCTCCCTGACCTCTTCCCCACCAATCCTGGTGCTCAGGGGAAAGCCACCATGCGCTCCCCTCCCCCCCTGTCCGTTGCCGTCGCCCCGGTACGGCGAGGGACCCTCGATCGGCGTATCTCCTTTACCGGGGATGTGCTCCCCCAATCGGTGGTGCAGGTCCATGCCCAGATCGCCGGTGTGGTCGAAGAGCTGACGGTCGAAGAGGGGGACACGGTACAGCGGGGAGAGGTGCTGGGATTGGTGGAGCATCGCGAGCTGGCGGCACAGGTCCGACAGGCAGAGGCCAGGCTGGCCCTTTACCAGGCCCGTTACGCCCAGCTCCTGGCCGGGGCCCGACCAGAGGAGCTCTCGCAGGCCCGCGATCGGCTGCGCAAAGCAGAAGCGAATCTGAAAAAGGCCCGGCGCGTGTACGAGCGGGCCCAAGAGCTCTTTGCCAAACACTTCCTCTCTGACCAGGATCGAGAAGAGGCGCAACGGGAATACGAGGCGGCCGTGGCGGAGTATAACATCGCCCGAGATGCCCTGGCCCTGCTGCGCAAAGGGGCACGACCAGAAGAACGGCAGGCCGCCCTTGCCCAGGTCCGGGAAGCGGAAGCCGAACTGGAGCTGGCCAGAACCCGGCTCGGCCATGCCCGCATCACGGCCCCCATCGATGGCATGGTGAGCAAACGCCACATCGACCCTGGTGATTTTGCCACCCCCTCCTCCCCCCTGCTCACCCTCATGAACCTGGACCGGGTCAAAATCGCCGGGCATGTGAGTGAACGCCATCTCCAGCTCCTTCACCCCGGCCAGCAGGCTGAGGTCCGGGTCGATGCCTATCCGGCCGAGCGTTTTACCGGGTCGTTATTCCGGATAGGGCCGACCATGGATCCGGTGACCCGAACCGTTCCGGTTGAAATCCACATGGAAAACCCCTATCATCGGCTGAAGCCGGGCATGTTCGCCCGGGTCGAGCTGGTTGTAGAGACCTTTCCCGACGTGCTCTTCATCCCTCGCGTAGCCTTGCTACCTGCCGGACAGGGGACCAGGGTCTTTGTCTACCATGACGGGAAAGTGGAGAGCCGAACGATCCGCACCGGGTACCAGACCGATGAACTGGTGGTGGTCCTCGACCACCTGCAAGAGGGAGAACAGGTGATCGTCAAGGGGCAGGAACGGCTAAAAGACGGCATGCAGGTGAGAATACCATGAGCCTTTCCCGTTTTGCGGTGCAGAGACCGGTCACCATTACCATGTTTTTCCTCGCCATCCTGGTGCTGGGAGGGATCTCTGCCTCTCGCCTCCCTCTCGATCAACTCCCCGACGTGACCTTCCCTTCGGTCACCGTCAGCACCCGATACAGAGGGGCAGCTCCAGACACGGTGGAAAAGCTGGTTACCGAATACATCGAAAAGGCGGTGAGTACCATCGATGGAGTCCAGGAGGTCCGTTCCGTTTCTAAAGAGGAGAACTCCACCGTGGTCATCGATTTCGGCTGGGACAAAGACCTGACCGAAGCGGTCAACGAAGTCCGGGAAAAGATCGCCTCGATCAAGCGCTTTCTCCCCGACGAAGTCGAAGAGCCCCGCATCTGGAAATATGACACCTCCTCCCAGCCGATCATGTATCTCAGCTTTCACGGGGATGGGGAGCGGTATGATGTCCGGCAGATAGCAGAAGACCGCCTCGCCTATCTGCTCCAGCAGGTGGAAGGGGTAGCTGCCGTGGATGTCTGGGGAGGGAAACGACGCCAGATCCAGGTCCGGCTGGATCAGAGTCGGCTGGAAGCGGTCAACCTCTCCCTTCTCCAGGTGGTAGACGCCCTGCGCCAGGAGAGCCTGAGCCTGGCCGGTGGCCGGCTGGAAGCCGGTTCCCTGGATTATCTGGTCCGGCCGCTGGGGGAGTTCCGCTCCCTTCAAGACATTGCCCATGTGGTGTTGACCCATCACAAGGGAGTCCCCGTCTATCTGCAGGATGTGGGACAGGTCGTCAAAGGGTACGAAAACGAGCGGACCCAGACACGTATCAACGGGGAAGAAGGGGTCATTCTGGCTGTCCGCAAGCAGTCTGGAGGGAACACCGTGCAGGTGGCAGACCGGGTACGGGCCCGTCTGCCAGCGATCCAACAAACCCTGGAAGCCGGGTTATCCCTGGATATCCTCTACGACCGTTCCCGCTTCATCAAGGACTCGATCCGGCAGGTGAGGAACACGGCCATCCAGGGGGGACTGATCGCCCTCCTCGTCCTCTTCCTGTTTCTCCAGAACCTGCGGACCAGTTGCATCATCGCCCTGAGCATGCCGATCTCGATCATCGCCACCTTTATCCTGCTCTACCTCTGGGATATCAGCCTCAACTGGATGTCGCTCGGCGGCCTTGCTCTTGGCATCGGGATGCTGGTCGACAACTCGGTGGTGGTCCTGGAGAACATCTACCGGCACCGCAGTCTGGGCCTCCCGGCTGTTGAAGCGGCCATACGGGGAGGGCAGGAGGTGACGGTTGCCATCGCTGCCTCCACCCTGACCACCCTCTGTGTCTTCCTCCCCATTATCTTTGTGCAGGGGACGATCGGGGTCATCTTTCGCGAGCTGGCCCTGACCGTAACCGCTTCCCTTCTGACCTCGCTGGGAGTGGCCCTGACCCTCGTCCCCATGCTTTCGGCCCGACTGATGAAGTCAGGAGCATGGGGAGAGGAGGGGAGGCAGAGGAGAAGGGCTCGCCAGCGGCTGCATGCGCTCGGCTCTACTTATCGCCACAGCCTGGACCGGGTCCTCTGCCATCGCGGCCTGGTCCTCGCCGTCGCTGCCGGTACCCTGATCCTGGCCTCCTGGGGGAACAGGAAGATCGGGAGCGAACTCCTCCCCGCGGTGGATGAAGGGCTGATGTACGGCCGACTGGAGATGCCGGTCGGCACGAAATTTGCTATCACCGATGGAGTGATGCGCCAGATGGAGCGGATCATTGTGCAGGAAACCCCGGAGATTCAAGCCGCCTTTGCCCGGGTAGGGGTTACCAGCCGGGGAGGGGGTGGCACCCATACCGGGTTTATGTTTATCAAGGCCCTCGATCGGACCCAACGGGAAAAGAGTCTTCCGGTGTTGATGCAAGAGTTGCGACAGAGACTCAAAGCCATTCCTGGAGCCCGGATTCGGATCTTTGAACGCCCCTCTGATCTCCGCCGTCTGTGGGGAGGAGGCCGTAGCGAGCGGATCGAGATCGACATCCAGGGGTATGATCTGGAGGCCAGTACCGCCCTGGCCCACCGACTCAGCCAGGTGCTGCAACAGGTCGAGGGGGTATCACACACCCTGCTCAGCACCGAGGACCAGATCCCAGAAATCCAGGTTCAGATCCAGCGAGACAAGGCGGCCGCCTTGGGGATCCGGATGGCAGATATCCTCAATACGGTAAAGACCGCTCTGGAAGGCACCGTTGCCACCACTTACCGCGACGGAGGAGACCAGTATGACGTTCTGGTCCGGCTGCAGGAGCAGGATAGAGAGGGATGGAAGGATCTGGAGCAGCTCTTAATCCCCACACCGACCGGCAGACAGGTACCACTTCATCACATCGCCACCCTCATCCGGGCCCGGGGACCGATGACGATCGAACGACGGGCCCAACAGCGCGTGGTTACACTCCAGGTGGCAAGCGATGGGAGTCGGGACTTCTCCTCCCTGGTGCGGGAGATAGAGGAGCGGGTGCGCCAGGTGCCGCTCCCGCAAGGACTCAGCCTCCGGCTGGCCGGGGAACGGGAGGCGATGCAGCAGTCACGCCGCGATGTGGTACTCGCCTTCACCCTGGCCTTGCTGCTGGTATACATGGTCATGGCTTCCCTCTACGAATCCCTCCTTCATCCCCTGGTGATCATGTTCACCATCCCCTTTGCCTCTATCGGCATCATCGCCAGTCTATGGATGACCGGTACCAGCTATAGCGTGCCGGTCTATATCGGTATCATTCTGCTGGCAGGGATCGTGGTGAACAACGGCATCGTCCTGATCGATTATGCCCAGCGCCTTCGCCAGCAGGGGAGGAGGAGCAGGGAAGCGATTATCGAAGCCGGCGGAACCCGGCTACGACCGATCCTGATCACCACCCTGACCACGGTCCTGGCCCTGTTTCCCCTCTCTGTTGGCTGGGGAGAAGGGGCAGAGGTATGGGCTCCTCTGGGACGGGTTGTGCTGGGTGGCCTGTCGGTAGGGACGCTGTTTACCCTCTTTTTTCTTCCTATCTTGTATAGCCTGGTGGAAGAGATGCGTGAACGAATCTGGCGATGGAGAGGACAAAAATGCGAATCTTGAGTGGTATTTCGGTTGTAGGATTGCTCCTGGCCATAGGCTTTGGCTTTTTAACCATGGCTGGCCTCCTGGATGTCAATACCCATATCGGCATCTCGCTGGTGGGGATACTCATCGCCTTGCTCACCCACATGCTGGGCAAAGAGGGGAGAGACCTGCTGGCCGCGCTCCTGCTCCTTCTGGTCATCGCTTCCGGGCTGGCAGCCTTCAGCGGACTCCTCTCCGGGTTCGCCCACATGGTGATTGCCATCCTGGCCACGGCAGGATCGATATGGGGCCATACGCGTCGTTTCCTCTCCCTTCCCTCTTGACAAGCGTTCTAGAATATGGAAAAGTCTTTCCATAAACGAGAACAGGAGCGTAGACGATACGCTTAAGGCATACCGTACCACTTAGGGAAGGAGGATGCTTATGTCACGGAGGGTTATCTCCCTTACCATAATGCTGGGTCTGCTCGTCATAGGACCCCTGATGCAGGCCTATGCGTTCAACTGTCCGCTGATGGTCAAGCAAAACCGGGCCTTGCTTGCCCAGGCGGAAAAAACGTCGCTCAAGCAAAAGGCGGCAGCCAAGCTCGCTCAGGCCCAACAACTGACCGAGCAGGCGTTAAAGCTCCATAAGAGTGGAGACCATGTCCAGGCCATGATTAAGGCCAACCAGGCCGCGACGCTTCTGGCGGAAACGGCACTGGCTGCTGTACCCTAGTACCGGCTAGGGGTTCCAGCAGCACGTATCGGTGCTCTCTTTGAGAGCATCGCCGTTAGAGGCAGAAGAGAGGATACGGATGGTCCCCTCTTCTGCCTTCCTTAAAAGCACGATACTCCCACAGGTCATGTTCGATTTCTCAGCATTCATTACGAACTACATCGAACACTTCAGCTATGGTGGGCTGCTGGCCTTCCTCATCCTTGCCGGTTTAGGACTCCCTTTCCCCGAAGAGATCACGCTGGCCGTCGGTGGGGCCCTGATTGCGGAACAGGTTACGACGCCGCTCATGACCTTTCTCATCAGCCTGGTCGGCATCGTAAGCGGGGATTGTTGTCTCTACATGCTGGGGAAGCGCTATGGGGAATGGATCTTTCAACACCGCTGGTTTGCCCCCCTCCTGACCCGGCCCCGGGTAGACCACATGCGCACCCTCTTTGAGCGCTATGGGAAATGGGTGGTCCTGGTCGCCCGTTTCATCAGTGGAGTCCGGGTGGTCGCCTTCTTCACCGCCGGTAGCCTCCGCATGCCCCTGGCCTGGTTTCTCCTCCTGGATACGCTGGGCGCCATACTGTTTGCCCCCTTCTTCCTTGCCCTCGGCTATACCTTTGCCGATCATCGCGAGGTCTGGTTAGGCTATATCTCCCATATCGATCGCATCCTCTTCTTCTCCCTTGCCGTGCTCGGCCTGCTCGGCCTGCTCTTCCTTTTCCGCCATTACTACAGCAAGTAACCCCCTCTACTGGGAGGCGACCTTCCGCTGCTGTTTGTACAGCGTACGGATCTGCAGGAAGAAGGGGGTATACTCTCCGGTCTTAAAATCGGGGAAACTCCAGGGATAAGGGGAAAAGCTCCCCTTGCTGTAACGCAAGGTCAGGTCCGCATAGATGCCATGCGCCAGGTAGATCTTCTGCCCGTTATATTTGGTGGAGGCCAACACCACCTTGTCGTAGTCGAGATAGCCGGGATCGAGGTTCACCTTACGCTGTCCTGCCACGGCCAGGCGCTCTTCCAGGGTATTGGTCTCCAGCTTGATGCGGGCCAGCTCTCCGGGATCGATGAGCGGCTGGAAGGCCAGGATCTGCCGGAAGAGGGGGGAACCCATCTCGGGGGCATAGTAGTCGGTAACGGTAAAGGGGAGGGGCTGGCTGCGGAAATCGATCGCTCCATATCGGTCCTGCAGAAGCCTTGCCGCCTCTTCCATCTTCCCGGCATCACTGTAGAGGGCGGCGATAAAGAGTTTGACCGGTGCCGGGGGTTGTGGTTTCATGGTGCTCTCTCCTTGCCCGTTCTCGAGCCAGATTCCGTTGCAGGGCCAGCTCTGCCTGCTCCACAATCTCCTCCCTGATCCCGAACAGATCGCGAAGCACGGCATGGTAGTTCCGGCGGATGTTACGGTTACGTTTGCCCTCAAAGGTGGTCTCTCGCAGGAAGTACTTCCGGACGTAGAGGAGACCGTGCGGGGTGGCCCTGGTCAGGCAGAGGGCATGCATCATCGTCTTATGAAAGGAGGCGTACCAGTGCTGGAGAAATTCTGCCGGAGGGGTAGGGCGGTCGGTAAAGGTATACCGCCACTTCCGCTCCACGCGGTCAAAGGTATAGAGGGCGTACCGTCCCGTAGAGGGATTATGCGTGATCTCCACCCCGGCAAAGGGGGTACGGAAGAGCTTTCGCCCTGCCGGATGCAGTTCCATCGGCTGGTGCAGGAGGTAGCCGGGATCGACCAGATACTTCCCTCCCTCCAGCAACACGACCAGGGCACAGTGGATATTCTCTCCTGCCTGCATATCCGCCATTACCGGGTAGGAGAAAAAGCCGCAATGGGTCAGGATGGTCTGCAGGAAAAAGGTGAGGGAAAAGCAGGTCCCCCCTAAGCGAAACGCCATATAGTCGGCCATCACCTCTTCGGGAAGCCGTATCCTGTAGGTACTCCCATAGCCGGCATCGAGCTTGATGATCTTGCTCAAATTCTCATAGGGGAAGTGGGAAAAGGCGGCCAGGATCTCGCGTAAGAAAGGCATGTCTGGCCGGCGTTGCCGGAGGTGAAAGTAGTGAAAGAACCGGCTAACCCCCTCGGCATGCTGCCAGGGATCGAGGATAAGAAGAGGGGAAGAGGTGGAGTTCGACATCGCTTCTCCGGTCTGACCCTACCGTATCTCATCCGGGTTTCTGGAAAAAGAGATACCATACCCCTCCCTTTTCGTCAAGGGATGTCGCCAGGTTGGAGGCCCCGCTCTTCCCTGCCCCTGCGAGACGGGAACCCTACTTCCTGTCCGGGACAGAATTTTTCTCTCGCCAAGCGGCCACAGCCCCTGAATACCTGTTGCATCTGCCGGAGAAATACGGTAAATTATTCTTCCAATTGCACAAACTGCTGTCTTCTCCTCTCCTGCCGGCAAAAGGACAAGAGAAGACGAGGAGTTTCTCAGAGGTTATATACCAGATGCGCTTGTGAGTGGAGGGAATAAAGGGGAATCGTATGTCAGAGACCTTGAGAGATAAGGACAACGAGCTGAAAAAAAAGTCCTTCTTCTCGCATAGTTTTGCCGCCAACCCGCTGAGATCTCCTGGAAGCGAAGATCCTGATCCTCGCCGCTTCTTACACCGACAAAAGTCAGACTTTTCCGAAGAGGAATTACAGGAGCTCCAGCGCAAGCTGGAGAGATGGATTCAAGAATCCCGGGCCCAGCGTATCAGCTATGATGGACTCAGCGAACTGGAATTTGAAGAGCCGGGCACGCAGGGTGATGGACGCAGTGATGACGAGTATGAGGATGGAGACTTATAACCAACAGGGAGAGCGTGTCTATTGATGATTACAGCCACACAGATCCGGAGAGGGATGATCATTATCCTGGATGAGGAGCTGTACCAGGTCCTTGACTTCCAGCATGTGACGCCGGGGAAAGGTCGCGGGATGATGCAGACCAAGCTGAGGAGCCTGCGCACCGGGAACTCCCTCGACTACCGGTTCCGCTCCGATGAGAAGGTGGAGCGGGCCACCCTGGACCAGCAGGAGATGGAATACCTGTACAGCGATCAGGGCCATCACTATTTCATGAACAGCCAGACCTACGAACAGATCGCGCTGACCGAAGAGGTCCTCGGTGATGCCCTCCAATACCTCGTCCCCAACACCCGCATCATCGTCAACTTCTACCAGGGGACGCCGGTCAGTGTTGAACTGCCGGGAACGGTGGACCTGCGGGTCATTGAGACAGAGCCGGGACTCAAAGGAGCGACCGCCAGCCGTTCTACCAAGCCGGCCACCTTAGAAACCGGCCTGGTGGTGCAGGTCCCCATCTTTATCGAGGAGAACGACATCGTTCGGATCGATACCTCTGATAACTCTTACCTGGAGCGGGTAGAGAAGGGCTAATCTCCTCCCTCCCTTTTCCCCTTCCGCTCAGAGTTTTTGACCACAGCGGGGACAGTAGCGAAAATCCTCCTGTAGCCGGTATCCACACTGGGTACAGAAGTTCTTGCCGTGTCCCGCAGAAGGTGGTCTCTCGCCTCCCGTTCCTTGTGCCGTGCGCAACAGGGGTCTCCCTCTTCCTGGAACACCGAAACAGTAGAGGTATAAGAGGAGGAGGATACCGATACCCATGAGCACGGCGAAAAAGATCTGACTGGCCGACATGCCGCTCGACGCCGAGGGAAGTGTAGCCGGAGAGGGCGTGCTCTCCCCTGTCTCCGTTGCGCTCGATGCAGGGAGGGCTTTGGGTACAGAAGGTCTGCTGTCTTCCTTGCGATAGGTGACGGTGATAGGGATGGATTGGCCGGCCGTCACCTGCTGGAAGTGGTAGACGTGGTAGGTAAACCCTCGCCCATCGGTGCGGGTCTCGGCCGGGGCCGGTTCGGTACGGAAAGCGGTGGAGCGTAGAGGTTGCTGGACTTCGAGCCTTAACCCCTCCACCGGTTAAGCGG
>RFHZ01000140.1 GCA_003696125.1 Nitrospinota bacterium | reverse complement strand
GATCCGTATCGCTGCCTGTGGGAGTGTGGGGGAGAATGTAACCTGAAGTGTGCCCGCTATGTGGAGTACGTGTTGGAAAAGGAGGGGGATGTGGGAGCGGTGATTGCGGAAACGGTGCGCAGTACCCCCTATATCCCGCCACCAGGCTACTGGGAGATGATCCGGGCTGCCTGCGATCGCTATGGAGCCCTCTTGATCCTCGACGAAATTCCTCACTGTCTGGGGCGAACGGGAAAGATGTTCACCTGCGAGCACTATAACATCGTCCCCGACATGCTGGTCATCGGGAAAGGCCTGGGCGGGGGGATTTTTCCCTTAGCTGCCCTTATCGCCAGAGCGCATCTCGATGTGGCGGCTGAGCAGGCCCTGGGTCACTACACCCATGAGAAGAGTCCGGTCGGGTGTGCGGCGGCCCTGGCCGCCATCGAGTATATCGAGGAAGAAGGGTTGGTGGAGCATGCCCGCGTTCTGGGAGAGTATGCGCTGTGTCGTCTACAGGCCATGAGGGAGAAGTATACGATCATCGGAGATGTGCGGGGATTGGGGCTGCTCATGGGGGTAGAGCTGGTCAGAGATCGCATGACCAAAGAACGGGCCATCGAGGAGGCAGAAGAGGTGATGTACAGCGCCTTGGAAAAGGGGCTTAACTTCAAATTGACTATGGGCAATATCATCACCCTGACCCCGCCCCTCACCATCTCCCGGGCAGAGATGGATCACGCCCTTACTATCCTGGAGGAGTGCCTGGCCGAGGTAGATACCAGGAAGAGATAACCCGCCTTCTCCTCTATGGACGTTCCCCCTGGGCCAGCCGGGCATTGATCTCATCCAGCAGGGGAGGGACATCGGCAATACTATCCACCACGTAATGTGCTCCAGCCTGGTGCATTCGTTTATAAGCGCGTTCCAGCTTTTTTTGCAATTCCGCAGGATCCAGGGCGGCAATCTCTTTTTCGTTCAGACCGAGTTCATTGCCGGTTTTGGCCAGACCGATCGTCCACATCCCAGCGTTCAACCCTTCTTCGATATCTGGCAGTGTATCACCCACCTTGACAAAGGCTTCCATCGGATAGAGTTGCAGGTTCATCGCATTTTGCAGACACATCCAGGGATGAGGACGGCCAGCCGGAACATCGGTCGCGCAGACCGAGGAATCCGGTTCGTACCCCTGCCGTTTCGCTTCTTTGAGCAACACCTCCATCATCTCCCGGGTGTAACCGGTGGTCGAGCCGATCTTCAGTCCCCGTTGTCGGAAGTCGGCTACCGCTTCCAGGGTTCCGGGAATCAGGTCGGCGTAATCGGCCAGACAGGCTAATTGGAGTGGAACGAAATCCTGGAACATCGCTTCAACATCCTCTTCGGTCACGGCACGCCCATGGACTTTTTTCCACTCCTCGGCCACCTCCTCGATGCGTGAGATTTCCCGGATATGGACTTTTTTATGCGCTCCCATCGGTCTGCGCGCCTGCTCCATGGTGATGTTGACCCCTTTACGCCGGTACACCTCGATGAAGACCACGGCCGGCGCATAGCATCCGTAATCCATGGTGGTGCCTGCCCAATCCAGAATCACCGCCTTGAGCGGTCCCCGATAGGTTCGTCGAAAGACAAAATCCATCTGACACCTCCTTATAGTTTGACCTCCATTTCGGCTAAGACCTCCCGGATGGCTGCCAGCAAATCGCGCACATCGGAGGGAAAGATCCGACCGATGTGTCCGATACGAAAGCAATCGGCATCACTCACCTTGCCCGGGTAGATCACATACCCTCGCTGATTCAGGCGCCTGTAGAACTCCTCAAACGAAAATTTGGGGTGCGAGGGATAGCGGAACGAGGTGATGATATAGCCCTGATCTTCTGGCCGCAGGTATTCCTGGAAGCCCATGGCCCGCATGCCTTTTATGAGCGTCTCGTAATTGGCGCGATACCGTGCTGCCCGGGCTTCTACTCCTCCTTCCTCTTCCAACTCAAGCAGGGCCTGGTGAAAGGCGAGCAGGGCATGAGTAGGAGGAGTAAAGCGAAACTGCCCATTGGCCTCCAATCCCTTCCACTGGGCAAGGAGATCCAGGCTCACGCTCCGGGCATACCCTTCGGTCGCCAGCAACGAGTCCCGTTTGGCCAACACAAAAGAGAATCCCGGCACCCCTTCGATACACTTGTTTGCCGAAGAGACAAGGTAATCGATTCCACACCGGGCCAGATGCAGGGGCACTGCACCAAAGCTGCTCATGGCATCAACGATGTAGCGACGGCCATACCGTTTCACCATGGTCCCAATCTCGGAGACCGGATTGATGATCCCGGTCGTCGTTTCGCAATGCACGACCGCAACATCGGTGATGGTGGTATCGGTGGCTAAGGTCGTTTCGATCTCCTGGAGATCTGGGGTGCGGTTTTCTGGATATTCCAAGGTGGCGGTCTTGATCTTCAGCGTGGTCGCAATGTGGTGCATACGCTTCCCATAAGCACCGTTGATGATCACCAGTAGCTTTCCCTCCGGAGGGATGGTCGAAGAGATCACCGCTTCGATGCCGAAGGTCCCACTCCCCTGCATCAGGATCGCCTCGTATTCCCCCTGGGCTACCCCGCCCAGGGCCAGCAATCGCTGCCGGATCTCCTTGACCAGATGGATGAAGGCGAAGTCTCGTGATCCCAAATCTCGCAGCATCGCTTGCTTGACGGTCCGGCTGGTGGTCAAGGGGCCTGGGGTAAAGAGGACTTTGTCCTTCCACCCGGCAATCTGCCGACTCTCATCCATACGCTCCCCCTTTCCCTCCTATCCGCTCGCTTGCAATACTCCGGGGAAGTCGTTCTTGCTCCCATCGGAAGACTCTTGCTAAAATACATCGTTATCCTAGATTGTCCCGATGCGTCTGTCAAGTAAGAAATGGGGAAGGGTAGCCGCCTCTTATGGGAGGAGAACGCAGCGATGAAAGTAGCGCAGCATACATGGAGCCAACGGTCATGGCAGGTCTTTCCGGGTGGGTCTTTAGGGGAATATAATCTTCCACCCGATCTTTCCATTGTCCTGACCCATGGGAAGGGGTCACGTGTCTACGATACGACGGGGAGAGAGTACATCGATCTCACCATGGGATGGGGCTCGGTTATTCTCGGCCATGCGCATGAAAGGATAGTCACAGCGGTAACCAGGCAAGCTGCCCTGGGATCGAATTTTTCCTACGTCTCTCGCCCGACACTGGAGCTGGCAGAGGAGTTGCTCCGGGCGGTCCCTTGTGCCGAAAAAGTCCGCTTCTGCGCCTCTGGGACAGAGGCTACCATGTACTGCGTGCGCCTGGCGCGGGCTTTTACCGGCCGGGAGAAGATCGTGAAGTTTGAGGGAGCCTATCATGGCGCCAACGAGTTTGGTACACTTAGCCTTTTCCCCCAGCATTTGAGCGACTTCCCCCTACCGAATCCGACCTCAGCAGGGATCCCTAAAGCCGTTTGTGATAGCGTATTGATCGCCCCTTACAACGATTTAGAAACGACCAGTCGTATTATCGACGAGTATGCCTCAGATATCGCCGCCGTCATCGTGGAGCCGCTTCACCGCTGCACTCCTCCCCAAAAGGGCTTTCTGGAAGGACTCAGACAGATCACCGCTGCCCGGAACATCCTCCTGATCTTTGACGAGGTGGTTACCGGGTTTCGCCTGGCCTATGGTGGAGCACAGGAGTACTACGGAGTCATCCCCGATCTTGCTGCCTTAGGCAAAGGATTAGGAGGGGGGTACCCGGTGGGAGCGGTAGTCGGTCGCGCCGATATCCTCGATCTCTGCACCGAAGCCAGGCTCGGTCAGCCGGATTATGTCTGGTTTGCCTCTTCGCTCGGGGGAAACCCGATCACGGCTACCGCAGCCCTGGCCACACTGGCAGAGCTTCGCCAGCCGGGTACCTATCAACGTTTTTTTGCCTTAGGGGAAAGGCTCCGCAGTGGATTCCGAGCGATACTGGCGGAGTTGGGAATTACAGCGCAGGTTTTGGGAGATGGCCCCCTCTGCGCTCTGGCCTTTACCGGTCAACCGGTCTCTGATTACCGTACCGCGTTCCAGGCCGATCAAGACCGGGCCAGAAGGTTTAAGTTGGGCCTCTTCCAGAACGGGATTTTCCTGAACCCAATGTCCACCAAGTTCTACCTCTCCCTGGCGCATAGCGATAAAGATATCGAGCAGATCCTTAGAATAGGACGAAAGGTACTGCAGGAAATGGGAAGATAAGGTATCTATTCTCCTGCCCTTGCCGTCACCCTGGCT
>RFHZ01000139.1 GCA_003696125.1 Nitrospinota bacterium | reverse complement strand
GTTTGGGGATGATATCAACACCGACCTGATCATGCCCCAGGTAGCCTTTGCTTTACCGCTGGAAGAGCAGATCCGCTACGTCTTTCGCGCCAACCGGCCCGGTTGGGTGGAGCAGGTGCGGGAAGGGGATATCATCGTGGCCGGACGCAACTTCGGTACCGGCTCGAGCCGTCCCGGAGCCCAACTGTTACGGGCGGTCGGTATCCGCTGCCTGGTGGCCGATTCGATCAATGGCCTCTTTTTCCGCAACTGCATCAACTTTGCCCTCCCTCCCCTCCAATGCCCGGGAGTCTCGCGTATCTTTGAGGAAGGGGACGAGGCCGCGGTCAATCTCCTCACCGGCGAGGTGAAGAATATCCGGTCCGGAGAGGTGCGGCAGGGGGAAAAGCTGCCTGAGTTTCTCCTCAACATCCTCCAGGCCGGGGGCATCATCCCCATGCTGGAAGGGCAGGGATACCTGGAACCGGCAGAGGCTCCTGGAGAGGAATGAGGTCATGTCCAGACGGAACACGTGCGTCAGTATTAGCGAGGCCGCCTTTCTCATCAACGGCCAGCCCACCTATCCTGGCCGCTGGTACCAGGGGTATAAGGTCGAGGGACTCCTCTTCAACGCCAGGATGGTGCAGGGGATCTTTGATGACCTCAACCCGGAGACCCGTCATCGCTGGGACTACCCGGACGGTCCCTGGGATGCGGAGCGCAACACCGCAGAGTTTGTGGCTGCCATGCCGTCCTGGCGGGCCGCCGGACTACTCGGCTTCACCATCAACCTGCAGGGGGGAAGCCCGGAGGGGTACAGCCGGGAACAGCCGTGGCACAACTCCGCCTTTACCGCAGCGGGGGAGTTGCGTGACGACTACATGACCCGCCTGGCCCGCATTCTCGATGCGGCCGATGCGCTCGGCATGGTCCCTATCGTCGGTCTCTTCTACTTTGGGCAGGCATGGCGGTTACGGGATGAGGAGGCGGTAAGGCGGGCCACAGAGCATTTCACCGACTGGCTCCTGGCCCAGGGGTATACCCATGTGCTGGTGGAGATCGGAAACGAGGTGAACCTCCCCCGCTACACGCATGATATCCTCCGGGCTCCTCGTTGCCATGAGTTGATCAGGCTGGTGCAGGAGCGGTCGGCGGGAAAGCTCGCCACCCCGGCCGGGCGACTCCTGGTCAGCACCAGCATGAGCGGCGGCGTGCTCCCCCCGGATAATATCGTGGAGGTGGCCGATTTCCTTCTCCTGCACGGGAATCACGTTTCCGGGCCGGACCGCATGCGCGAGATGGTGGATCAGTGCCGGCAACTCCCGTCGTACCGGGGACAGCCGATCCTCTTCAACGAGGATGATCACTTCGATTTCGAGGCAGAGGACAACCACCTGCTGGCGGCCCTCAGTCGGTACGCAGGCTGGGGGTATTTCGACTACCGGATGCCGGGAGAGGGCTATAACGAGGGGTTTCAGAGCGTGCCGGTCAACTGGACCATCAGCTCGGCCCGCAAACAGGGGTTTTTCCGCCTGCTGGCCAGGATCACCGGGAGTCAGGAGGAGAGGAGCTGAAGAGGATGATAGACCGGCAGTTGCGTCCCTTCGGCGAGATGGATGCGGCAGACACTGCTCTCCGTGACGATGGCTTCGACACCGGCATCCCGGAAGGCCTGGAAGAGGGGTTCTCCCACCGCCTGTGAGAGCTGGTAGCCGAGCAGCCCGCTCTTTAAGCCAAACGTACCGCCCATCCCGCAACAGGTTCCGGTCTCGATCAACTCCACCGTTGCCCCGCGTCGTTTCAGCCAGGTCATGGCCTCCCTGCCGGCTCCCAGAGGCCGCTGGTGGCAGGAGAGGTGAAATCCCAAACGCCGTCCCTGTAGCGGTAAGGTCTTCTGTTCAGCAGAAACCCCTCTCTCCTCCTCCAGGGCGAGGAGATAGGCGAAGAATTCCTGGGTACGATCGGCAACGAGTCTTGCCTCCTCGCGATCATCGAGGAGCTTGGGATAGACGAATTTGAGGGTATAGGCAGCGGTCGGTTCGGTGACCACGATGTCGTACCCCTGTCTGGCGTAGGGGGCCAGATGTTGTACGTTATAGGTGGCTACCTGGCGGGCGCGTTCCAGATCGCCGTACCCGACGTAAGGATAGCCGCTCGATTTTTGGGGAGGGAGTACCACCTCACAGCCGAGCGCTTCCAGGTGTTCGATCACGGCCAGGCCCAAGTCGGGAGCGTTGTAGTTGGCATAGAGATCGACGAAGTAGACCACACGCCGGACCGGCTGGTCGAGGGGAGCACGTCGGCGTCGGCGGAACCGTTTCATCAACGTCTCTCGCTGGAAAGGGGGCAGGTTGCGGCGGTGATCGATGCCAGCGATCCGCTCCAGCAGCCGGCGGAAGATGCTGTTTTGCAGGAACCAGTTGGAGAGGGGTGCCGTGGCACTCCCTACCCTGGCAAACGTCTCGGCCTGCATCAGGACCCGGTTGACCAGGGGAGGGGGATGGAGGGTCATATCCCGGTGCTTTACTGCAGCGATCAGCATGGGGAGATCGATCTCGGCCGGGCAGATCTCCTTACAGAGGCCGCAGGAGATGCAGAGGGGCGCAAAGTCTCCTGCCTTTTCCAGTCCATGGATCTCTGCCGTCCAGGGGATCCCGATCGGTCCGGGATAGATGTAGCCGAAGGTGTGCCCTCCCACCACCCCGTAGGTGGGGCAGATGTTCATGCAGGCGCCACAGCGGATGCAGTTGAGCGCATCCTTGAACCAGGGATCCTCGCGCATGCGGGTGCGGCCGTTGTCCAGGATGATGATATGTGACTCGCGGGAATCTCCTCCGGTTCCCAGGGGGGAGCGTCCCCCCATGATGGTCACGTAGGTGGTGAGGAGTTGTCCCACCGAGCTGAGCGGATGGGCCAGCATCAGCAGGAGGGCGTCTTCCACCTTCTCCACGATCTTTTCCCGTCCGATGATGCAGATGTGGAGATCCGGGATGCTCGAGACCAGGCGGGCATTCCCCTCGTTGGTCTCGATGACGATCGTTCCGGTCTCGGCGATCCCGATATTCGCCCCGGTCATCCCGATGTCTGCCTGGAGGAAGATCGGTCGCAGATAGCGGCGCACCACCTGCATGATGGCATCGGCATCGGCCGGCACTTCCGCCTGCGTGACCCGGTGGAAGATCTCGGCCACCTCCTTTGCCGTCTTGTGCACGGCCGGGAAGACCAGGTGGAACGGTTTTTCGTGCACCTGCTGGATGATCAGCTCCCCCAGGTCGGTCTCGATCACCTGGATCCCTTCTGCTTCTAGAGGGTGGTTGACCTCGATCTCTTCACTGGTGAGGGACTTCGATTTGGCGACCACCCTGGCCTGCCGTTCCTGGGCCAGGCGCAGGATATACTGGATCGCTTCTGCTCCATCCCTGGCCAGGAAGACCTGGGCTCCCCGTTCCCGCACCTTTTCCACGAACTGGGCCACCAGGATATCCTGTCGATCAAGGCAGCGGAGCTTGGTGGCCCGCACCTCTTGTTGAAAGCGTTCACCGCCCGGGAGGGTGGTGAGGGCCTGGGCGCGGGCATCGCGTCCACGCTTCATGGCACGGTAGAGGGCATCCCGCTTCGGTTTTTCTCGAAGGGCCTGCTCGATACGGGCATAGAGGCGGGTGTACCGGTCTTCCACTACCCTTCCTCCCCTGCTTCCTGCAGCACAATGGCATGCGCCATCTCTGGTCCATGTACCCCCAGGGTGAGGCGCATCTCGATATCCCCGGTGCGGCTGGGACCGGAGATGAAGGTGACGGTACAGTGCCGGGAGTGTTCCTGGAAGAGGGTGCGGAGACGAGGGGCTGCCTCTTCCAGGGAGGGGACCAGATCTGCGGCCCGCACCAGGGCGATATGGATGCGGGGTAAGGTAGAGACCAGGCGGAAGGCATCGTCGGTGGTGACCTCTACCAGGGTGCCGGTCATGGCAATGCCGAAGGCGGCAGTCGAGATGCCGACCTGGGCAGCATCGATCGCCTGGGGCAGGGAGGCGCGGTCAAAGGGGGGGCGGAGGAGGGTGATCCCGGCCTGGGTACAATGCTGGATGAGAGCCTGTTGCAGATCGGTTGGGAGTTCGGCCACGGCTACCCGCTCTGCGTTCACCTCCTGGAGGAGGGTGGCGATGATCGTGCCGGCTTCTGCCCTGTGGGAAGCGATATGGACCCTTCCGGCGAGTGCTTCGTACTGTGCCTTGAACTGTTGTACCAGATCCGGAGTCATAGCAGGTACATGCCACCTCCTTGCGGGTTACCCGTTTTCTCTCCAGCCTCCGTGTAGAACGGGGAGGGTGGCCGCATGGTACTCGGCAGTTGGGGGTAAGCTGGCGCCGATAGCTGTAGTATATCCCTTTCCCTGAAGGGATGCAAGGGAAAAGGGGACTGCAGGTGCTTTCTGCGAAGAAAACAGGCCGTTACTCATCAGAGCAACGGCCTGTATGTCACCTGGTACCCCCGAGAGGACTCGAACCTCTGCACCCGGCTCCGGAGGCCGGTGCTCTATCCACCTGAGCTACGGGGGCACAAAAATTTAAATACCCAGCATGGACCGTAGTTCTTCAGAGGGCTGCCAGGGGGGGGTGAAGACCACTTCCACATTGACATCTTTCACCCCTTCCAGTGCTCCCAGCTTGGCCTTGATCTCTTCCAGCAGCATCGGTCCGGCTGGACACATCGGCGAGGTAAAGGTCATGCGGATATTGATCGTCCCATCCTCAATGTCCAGGTTATAGATCAGCCCCAGGGTCCAGACATCTATCAGGAGCTCTGGATCATAGATCTGCTGTAGGGCTTCGATTACTTCGTCTCGAGAAGCCATGCATCTCTCCTTTGTATTGCGGCTTCCCCTCCTCTCTTATTCTCTCCCGGGAGGGTCACAGTTGGCCTGGTCGAGATTTACTATACCATACTCCGGTATCGATTGCAATACTCTTACGGGTATGGTCTTCTCCTCCTCTCCGGACCCTGGAGGATCGGCCGCCGGTTGGGCTTACGGTTCGTTCGACAGGATCAGGGTTCCGGCGGCAGATAACATCCCTCCCATCCCATTGACCAGGGAGAGCTTCGCATTGGGTACCTGTCGCTCTCCGCATTCTCCCCGGAGTTGACGGGTGGCTTCGATGATGGGGAAGATGCCGTACATCCCGGAGTGGGTGTAGGAGAGGCCGCCACCGTTGGTGTTGATCGGCAGCGATCCTCCGGGAGTCGATCTCCCCTCTTCAAAGAAGTAGACCCCTTCCCCTGGTTTGGCAAAGCCGAGTGCTTCCAGCATGAGAGGGGGACCCGAGGTGAAGGCATCGTACAGCATCAGGTGGTCGAAATCGTCATGGGTCACGCCGGCCATGGCAAACGCCTTTTGACCTGCGATGCGGGTGGCCTCGCTGAAGGTCAGATCGTGCATCTGGGTCAGCATCACATGCTCTGTCCCTTCTCCCACTCCCCGCACATAGACCGGTTTTTTGGCGCAGTCCTTGGCACGATCGGCACGGGTTAAGACGACCGCTCCCCCGGCATCGGTAACCAGGCAGATATTGAGCCGGTTGAACGGATAGATGATCGGTCGCGAGTTGAGCACATCTTCGACCGTAATCGGTTCCCGGAAGCGGGCTTTGGGATTGAGACAGGCCCAGGCCCGGGTCGATACGGCCACCTGCGCCCACTGCTCCAGGGTGGTGCCGTACTTGTGCATGTGCCGGACCGTGATCATGCCGAAGTAGGTGGGGGCACCGGCAAAGCCGAAGGGGATCTCAAACTGCCCGCTCAGGCTGGTATCTCGACTCCGGGTCACCCCGACACGGGAGCGCCCACTCTCGCCGTGTGAGATTACGGCCACATCGCAGAGCCCATGATAGAGGGCGGCAACCGCATGGCCGACCATGATGATAAAGGAGCAGCCCCCCACAGAGGTTCCATCAACATAGCGCGGGGTAATGCCCAGGGCTTCCCCCAGCAGGGCGGGTGAGTGCTGGCCTGCGGTAAAGATCCCGTCGATGTCTGAGATCTGCAATCCAGCATCGCGGACCGCATTATGAATCGCTTCCAGGTGGAGAGTGAGCTGGCTCTTGTGCGGTAAGGTCCCGATCTCGTCACTCTCATCAACCCCGACGATACAGACGGCATTGGATAGTTCTTTCATGCTCCTTCCTCTCCTGCTCTTGGGTGAATATGGCAAAAGGCTAAGACTGCAAGACGGTTCCCTTCTCCCTCGCCTAGCGGGCTGGTTGAAACAGGGGCAGGGTGATCTCGTCGGTCAGCTTCTCAAAGACGACCTCCACCGGCATATCGCACCTGATTACGGCCGGGTCCGGTTCGATATTGATCAGGTTGGACATCAGCCGCGGCCCCTCTTCTAATTCGATCATGGCAAGGATATAAGGGGGAGGAATCTTAAACTCGGGATTAAACGACTGATAAGCGATTTCAAAGGCATGGAGTTTCCCTTTGCCGCTGGCCTGGATCCAGGAGATCCGTCGGGAGTGACAAAAGGGGCAGAGGATACGAGGATAAAAGAACGGCTTTCCACAGTCGTCACACTTGGGGAGCATCAGCTTATGCTCCTTTAATCCATCCCAGAAGGGCTTGACCTCTGGGGTGATCGGTTTAGGCAGGGGGCGATTCAGGTTTTCCATGGCACTCCTTTCTCTCGGTTAAGGGATTGCATTTACTCCAGTGGCCAGCCGAGCCACTCGGCTATGCCACGACCCATGATCCATGCCTTGTCTTCGGTAGAGAGGAAAGGGAGTTCTTCGGTGAACAGGGTTACCGCCTGTCGGTAAGAACAGGGCAGGCGGGTGAGGTCTGTTCCCCAGAAGACTCGTTGTGGACCAAAAGCCTCCACGACACGTTGGATATGCCCATGTAGGCTCGGGTACGGATACGCCTCGGTAACATAGCAGGGGAGAGCAGACGCCTTTACCGCCACATTCGGGTAGCGAGCCAGTGCCAGGACCGGTTCCAGGGCTGGCCCGATGGCCGCATCTTTTATCTGGGGTCCCAGGGCCAGATGATCGATGACCAGGCGTAATCCGGGGTGGCGGGCCGCAATCTCTCCCAGAGTGGCAGCCAGCCCTGGTGCAAACACCATGACCGGAATGCCCAGGCGTTCCGCTGCCGGCCAGAACCAGTCTGCCGTGCCATCGGTGAGCCATGAGCGCTGGACACCGGTATGGAAGGTGAGTCGGACCCCGAGCATGCCCGGCTGCGCTTTCCACTGTGCAAGCTGGGTGCGACTCTCTGGCCGGTCGAGGGGCAGGCGACCCATCACGGCAAGGCGGTCTGGATGCTGGCGGGCTGCTTCCAGGGCCAGATCATTGCGATCTTCCTCCCAGGAGGGTGGTACAATGACCACACGATCCACACCGGCAGCCTCCATTTCACGCAGGAGATCTG
>RFHZ01000138.1 GCA_003696125.1 Nitrospinota bacterium | reverse complement strand
GTGGAGAGGTATCTGAAGCTGGGAGTGGAGGAGGTGCGTCGGCGGCGGTTGAAGGGACGGCTGGTGGAGCTGCTGCACAAAAAGATCCTCGGGAAGCTCGCCACCGGCTGAGAGAGTTTTCTTTGGGGAGTTCTGCTCCTGGCGCTGGAGCCTCATCTTCCCGGGGGGATCTTTTGGTTGGTGAGCCGCTCGCCTCGCTCACCTTCCGTTCGCGCCGCTCGCCGGTGCAGTCGCTGGCCCAGCGGGCCTGCCGGGGAAGCGGTCCGGGGAGGCTAGCCCGGATTAGACGGTGTAACCTCTTTTGAAACCAAGAGTCTGTGCCCGATAGCCCCGGGAGAAGCCCCCAAGCTGCGTCATCTGGAGGGAAGTCGCAATAGGAACGATAATTCATACACTTGCGATGTCTCTTGACCGGAGGACCATGGGTAGAGGAGAAGGGTGGGGTTCATGCTCTCAAATTCACACCGAGACCAAAGAAGAGTCTAGAAGTATGCTTTATATTTCATGTGCTTACATGATTCGGTGACCGGAGGCCCATGGGTCTGTTTGGAGAGAAGGGAGGATTCTTCTTATTTTTGTTTTTTCCTTTGTACTGAGATCGTTAAGAATAATAATAACTCCCTAGTACCAAGTACGTACTAAGTACACGTAACACTCGACGATCCGCTCAACGATGATCACAGATTCCTTGTTTTTCAGGGTGATAAGATCTTGTCCCGTGCGATTTGGTATAAAATTTGGTGACCGGAGGCCCATGGTTTGGTGACCGGAGGCCCATGGTTTGGTGACCGGAGGCCCATGGTTTGGTGACCGGAGGCCCATGGTTGGAGCACCTCGAGGAGGGAGAGAGATGAGACGACGGCAGCCGCCCGTGGGGAAGGAAAGGATGGGAGAGGGAAAGAACAAGGAGGAGGGCAGAAAGCCGAGAAAGAAGGCCAAGCCTGCTGGAAGAGACAAGCGGCAGGAGCGTTCCCTGGCTACGGACAAAAAGGGGCAAGAGCCCCAGAGCGAGGTCATTGAACAGGTCGCCCGGCGGGCGCTCTGCCTGACCACGGCCGAGGTCTATCTCCAGCAGTATCCCCTCTTTTGCCTGACGCCCAACAAACCGACAGACACCCGCATCACCTACACCGAGCATTACCGGGAGGCAGGGGTGAGCGTGACGAGAACCTGGTCGGTCTACACCCATCCAGAGTTCGGCTGGCCCGGGGAGCACGAGGCCGAGGTCTGGCGGGCGCTGGAACACATCATCCATCTCCGCCAGGCTGCAGGGAAGCTGGAGAATCCCATCACCACCTCCTTTGCCGAGATCCGCAAGTACATGTCCGGAAAAGGCTACGGAGGCACGGATGTAGAAAGGATCAAACATTCTTTGGGCTGTCTGGGTTCGACCAAAGTCGAGAACAACCTCTACTGCTACGACAGTGGCAAAACAAACCAGTGCGCGGCGTTTACCGTGATCGCTTCTCTGGCCTATCTGACCAAGGAGTTGCCGGATGGCCGCGAGATCATCGACCGGGTGAGGATCGAGCTTCCCGACGAGCTTTTTGAGAGCATTTGCAACCGTCACGTCCGGCCGCTGGACAAGGGGTTTCGAGACGGACTTCGCCACTGGCTGGCCAGGCGGCTTTACGAACTGTTGGGGGTGAAGTTCTACGCTTTACGGCGCAAGCGCCAACCCTACCGGACGCGCTACTTGCGGCTTTGCGGTTTTTTGGGTTCTAAACCCCAACCGCGCCTGTCGTGGGCCAAGCGAATCTTAGGCAGGGCGCACCAGGAACTGTTGAAGGTAGGGTTTCTGGAACAGGTTGAGTGGCACGAGGTGATGGGAGAGAAGCGGGATTGGGTGTTGAGCTACTGGCCTGGTCCCGTGGCTCGGCGGGAGTGGAGCAAGGAGTATTGGCTGGAGGAGGATGTGTTGGAGTTGTTGGCGGTAGAACGTCTTCCGGAGATCGAGCTGGAGCCGGTTTGGGTGGAGGAGCTTCGGGACGATGAGGGAGCTATCGAGGGAGAGGTGGTCTCGGACTGTCCCGAGGAGGAGCCGTCGGGTCATGAGCTAGAAGTCTCAGGAACTCCCCCAGTCTTACCCCCGCAGCAGGATGAGGCAGAGGAAGCGGAAGAGGCATATGCCAGGATGGCTGTTCAGGCGTTCGAGCAGGCAACAGGACGCCATCGGAGGTTGGCGGGACTCAGCAAGGCGGAGCGGAAGTGTCTTGCGCAGTGGCGGGAGGCCGGAGTCGAGGCAAGGGATATTCTGAAGGGGGTGGAACTCGCCCAGAAGGAGGCGAAGAGTTGGTCAGGAGGAGGCGGCGGGAAGATCGTCTCGTTGGCGTATGTTCGGGGGCAGGTGTTGGATGAGAGCCGGGAGAGGCAGAAGCAGGATGCGTTGGATGAGAGTCTGTATCGGGTGGCGTTGGAGAGAAGGACCCAAGAGGCCGAGGAGCTGGAGGGAGAGGTTTGGCGGAAGTTTCTCGAAAGTGGCAGAGAAGAGGAGCGGTGCTACCGCGAGGCCCTGGTCGAGGAGATTTCGTTGGTCGAGGCAAAGGAAGGAGCAGAGGTGGTGTTTGTCTGCAAGCACTCCCGGGCGGCCAAGGAGCTGAGGAGTTGGTGGTGCAAGGAACTCGAGGAGGTCTGTGGGAGAGAGGTGCTGATCCTGAGTCCGAGGGAGTGGGTTCGTCGGGTTACAGGAGGCGGTGCAAGGCGGTAGGGGGAGAGAGTTTCCCGCTTCTGAGCCGGGCCGAGATGGTGGCGATCTTTGTGCGGTGTCGGGATGCGCTCGCCGGAAAAGTTCTTGAAGATGTTGGAGAGGGAATCATGACCCGAATGACCGTTCGGCTTCCCGGCTCCCTGCATGAATCGCTGAGGCATCGGGCGAGGGAGGAAGGGGTCTCGCT
>RFHZ01000137.1 GCA_003696125.1 Nitrospinota bacterium | reverse complement strand
GATGCGGAGGTATTCGGCATAGGTTCCCTGGAGGAAGGTGAGGTGTTCACAGAGGTTGGGCTGTCCTTTCTGGCAGTAGAGGCAGTGCCGGCACGGGGCAGAGTTCCCCCCGGTGACCGCCATGCCGGGAGAGAATCCTTCTACTTCTGGTCCGGTCTCCACGATGGTGCCGGCAAATTCGTGTCCAAAAGGGGCGGGCAGGGAGCGGAGAAGGACCGGATGGCCGCGCTGGAACGTCTTCAGATCTGTACCGCAGGTCAGCGCCGCATCTACCCGTACCAATACCTCCCCCGGAGCGAGAGCAGGGACCGGTCGCTCTTCGATGCGGAGATCTTGTATCCCATAGAGGAGGGCTGCTCGCATCTTCACCAGATATTCTCCTTCTTCTTTGGACTTTCGACAGCCTACGGGTGTAGCATCACCTTCAGCGCTCTGCGTTGACGGGCCAGGACGACCGCCTGGGGGAGTTCAGCCAGGGGAAGGTGATGGGTAATGAGCGGTTTTACCTGGACCTTCCCTGCGGCCAGCAGGGTCAAGGCCTGGGATAGCTCTCGTGGCGACGGCGAGTAACTGCCGTATACGGTCAGCTCTCGATGGTAAAGGGTGCGGAGATCGAGCCTGGCAGGGGGCAGGCCGGCAAACAGGTTGATCGTGCCCCCATCGCGTACCCAGGTTAACGCTTCCACCACCACCTCCTCCTGGCCAGCGGTAAAGATGATCAGATCTGCCCCGCGTCCCTCACTCAGTTCCTGGAGCACCGCTGTGATCGGGTCGGTACCGGCCTGCAGCGTCTGGTATGCTCCCAAATCCTGGGCCAGGCGCAGGCGTTCAGGAACGAGATCCACTACCACAGGCTGGGCCTGAAAGAGACGAACGAGCTGCATCATCAGGAGGCCGATGGAGCCGCTTCCGACAATGACCACCAGGTCGCCTCCCTGGAGAGCGCATCGTTTTAAGCTGCGTAGACAGCAGGCCAGCGGCTCCATGAAGGTTCCCTCGTCATAGGAGAGAGCAGAGGGGAGAGGGAAGGTGGTCAGGTGCACATGCGGCCCCGGTACCCGTACAAACTGGGCAAACCCTCCTGGATCCAGGTTGGTAGTTTTGAAGAAGCGACACATGGAGAAGTTTCCGTGCCGGCAATAGTGACAGGTATAGCAGGGGACATGATGAGCGACCACCACCCGATCCCCGGGGTGAAAGGCGGTGACTCCTTCTCCAACAGCCACCACATCCCCACTGACCTCATGGCCGAGTACCGCGGGAGGAGGGAGTTTTCCCTCTACGATCTTGAGGATATCGCTGCCGCAAAGCCCACAGCTCCGGACCCGAACCAGCAGCTCTCCTGCTCCCGGGGTAGGGGTAGGCCACTCCTCCAGATAGATCTGATCGCGTCCTCTGTATACGGCTGCCTGCACTATCCCTCCTTCTGTCTCGCCTTTTATCATAACAGGAGGCGCCTGTCAATCTCGATTCTGTTCGGCGCTCTATGCTATCCCCGCTCCGGCTATTCCGCCTCTCCGGCCAGAGGACCGGCTCTTTCGCAGGGGTCATATGTGGCCAGAGGCAGAGTCAGGTATCTATCTTACTCGATTCTCTCCCCATTTGCAAAGGATGGTCTCTGGGGCAGAGCCTCCTCCCCTTGACAATACAAGCGCCAGCCGATTAAGATATAGACAGTCCCAGAGGTGGAGAGAGGGGGTAGGAAACTTTGTACCGTATCTGCTTCAGAGGAAGGACCGAAACGGTTTAGCCTGTGATAATCGCCCTCCCTAGTCAGGCTGGCGCCTATGATCGGGTGTATAAGCAAGCATGGTATGCTTTCTGTGGGCCCCCTCTTTTTCCCTTTGCTGTTGCTTATTACCGGGTGTGCTACCTCCTCCGGCCTGCTGGTTGAGCGCTGGTATATGAACGACGCCAAGGGGATCATTGCGCCTCTACCCGGGGAATATTGGGAGTTGGTAAGTCAAAATGGGACCCGGCTGGCATTTCGCCATCGCGTTTCTTCTGCCGGTATCCTGCTAAATACCACGTGTGGCAGAGACGAACATCTCTCTCTCCCCCTGCTTACCCGGCATCTCTTCTTTGGGTTTGAGCAGAAAGAGATTTTAGAGCAGGAGGAGGTAAAAATCCAGGGGATTCCTGCCCTTAAGAGCCTTTTGCGGGCTGAGCTACAGGGGATGCCGCTGCAAATAGCCAGTTATGTGATTCGCTATCGCTCCTGCGTGTATGACTTTGTCTATTATGCCCACCCCCAGGACTTTGCCACCGGTCTTCCGGATTTCGAGCGTATGGTACGCGAAGTGCGATTGATACCCCAGGAGGGCTAAGCGCAATGCGGCGTGTATTCTATCGAAAGCTCCGGGGGGTCTTCTTCTACCTGGGATCGATGACCCGCCAGGGTCTGGAACATCTCGGTGGGTTTTCGCTTCTGGGGTTTCAGGCGATCAAGAATAGCCTGACCCCTCCCTATTATCCCTCGCTCCTTATCGCCGAACTGGATATGATGGGGGTACGATCGATCAGTGTGGCCAATCTGGTCGCCCTCTTTACCGGGATGGTGATGGCGTTGCAGACTTCCTATGCCATGGCCCTTTTCGGGGCCAAGCTCTATGTGGGACCGGTGGTTGCGCTCTCCATGGTGCGGGAGCTCGGACCGGTGTTGACGGCCCTGCTGGTAGGAGGGCGAGTCGGTTCCGGAATCACGGCCCAACTCGGCTCCATGAAGGTGACCGAGCAGATCGATGCCCTGCGTGCCCTCGGGGCGAACTATATCAAAAAACTCATCGTGCCCAAGGTCATGGCGGCGCTGATCGTCTTCCCTCTCCTGACCATCCTGGCCGACCTGATGGGGATCTTTGGGGGCATGATCATCGCCGCCTTACAGCTCGATCTCGACGCCATCTATTATCTCAACAGCGTGGTGCGGATGCTCACCTTTCGTGATGTCTTCAGCGGTCTGGGCAAGACCTTTGTCTTCGGCTTTCTCATCGTCCTGATCGGGTGCTACTTTGGACTCAATACTACAGGAGGAACGGAGGGACTGGGGAGGGCAACAACGTCAGCAGTGGTGGCGATTTCGATTACCATCCTGATTGTCGATTTCTTCCTTACCAAGCTGTTCTTACTCTTGTGAGGCCCGTATGGATGTCGTAGAGCGAGGCGAAACGGTTGTCGAGTTCGTAAACGTGCAGAAGAGCTTTGGCCAGAACCGGGTACTCCGGAACCTGAACCTCTCCATCCGGCAAGGGGAGATCTTGACCATCATGGGGGGGAGTGGTAGCGGGAAGAGTGTGACCCTCAAACTGCTTGTCGGCCTGATAAAACCTGATCGCGGGCAGATCTTTCTGCGCGGGGTCGATATCACCCCCCTGAGCGAAGAAGAACTCCTCCCCTTCCGCCAGCGGATGGGAGTGGTGTTCCAGGGGGGAGCGCTCTTCGACTCCATGACCGTGGGAGAGAATGTCGCTTATCCGCTGCGCGAACATCTGCAATTGAGTGAGAAAGAGATCCGGGAACGGGTGGCAGAGAAGCTCTCCCTGGTCGGACTTCCCGGCATCGAGGAGCAATACCCGGCCGACTTGAGCGGCGGGATGAAGAAGCGGGTAGCCATTGCCCGGGCCATCGTCATGGAACCGGAAATTCTCCTCTACGATGAGCCGACGGCAGGACTCGATCCGATAAATGCCAAATTGATCAGTCGCTTGATTGATAGCCTGCAACAGAAGTTCTTTCCCACTTCGGTGGTGGTCTCACACGATCTCCACTATGCCTTCCCCATTTCTGATCGGGTGGCGATGCTCTACCAGGGAGAGATCATCGCCGTGGGAAGCCCGGAGGAGATGAGGCGATCAGAACGGCACGAAGTGCGAGAATTTCTGGCAGGCGATCTCCAGCCACCAGGAGAAGGGGGATGCAATGACCGGGAGTAGGCTGTCGCAAGTCCGGGTAGGGATGTTTGTCTTTATCGTGCTCCTCGCCTTTGCCATTGCCATCTTAGTCATGGGGAGCCAGACGCGATACTTCGAAAAGCAGTACCGGCTGCGAGCCGCCTTTGACGATATCGGTGGGCTATTGGAAGGCGCACCGGTACAACTGGCCGGAGTCCAGGTGGGCCGGGTCAAGGATATCCGCTTTGCTCCCACCATTGGGGAAAAGAAGGTCTGGGTGGAGTTGTTGATCACACGCAAGGTACAGGACCGGATTCGCCGGGACTCGATTGCCAGCATCGGTACCCTGGGTTTGTTAGGGGATAAGTTTGTCGATATCACCCTGGGGAGTGAAGATCAACCGATGCTGACCGATGGCCAGACGATTCGTACCGTTACTGCTCCAGGCTTTGAAGAGATTGTGAAGCGGAGCACGGAGCTGCTGGACAACGCCATCAGCATCACCGCGTCTCTCGATAGCATGCTGGCCACCTTTCGTAAAAGCGAAACCCGTTTGACTTTAGAGGAGACCATCCGCTCGGTGGGGAACATCGTTATGGCCATCGAACAGGGAGAGGGGCTCCTCCACTCCCTCATCTATCAACCGGATCAGGGAAAGATACTGGACGATCTGGCCCGGACCTCAGCCGCACTGCGTCAACTGGCAATCGATGTCCAACAGAAGCCGGGATTTCTCCACTCCCTCATTTATGAAACAGAACCGGCAGCCCTCTCACAACTGACCGCAGTCCTGGCGACGCTGCAACGGCTCTTACGCGAGGTGGAGCAGGGAGAAGGGATGCTGCATGCTTTACTCTACGATGGACAGGGAGGAAAGGCCGTTGCTGACCTGCAGCAGGCCATCCGGTCTCTCCGCCGCACGCTGCAGCAGGTGCAGAGCGGAGAAGGGGTGCTGTCCCAGCTCCTCCTTGACCCTCAGTATCGCAGCGTCGCTACCGATCTGCAGCAGGTGGTGCAAAACCTGAAGGTCACCACGCAGCGTATCGCCCAGGGAGAGGGGACCTTAGGGGCACTGATCCAGGATCCGACCATCTATGAGAACCTGGCAGCCCTTCTCTCCGGTGCCCAGCGAAGCTGGATCCTGCGCACCCTGATCCGTTCTACAACGGAGAAGGGGAAGAATAGGAGCGCGGAATAGCGCTCCCCTAAAAACCATAGTCCTTGTTCTCCTTATCGAAGTCGTGCTCTGTGAGTCCCACATTGAGCCGGAGGTTGGTATAGCCGTACTTTTCCACCATCTGATCGGCCTCGTCAAAGACGGTGACCTGGATCGGGAGCAGGTATTCCTGATCGATGTGGAGAATGACACGGGGAGCATAGTATTTCCCCGCAGGAAAACGGGCTTCTATTTTATAGGCTGGCCGTTGAAAGATCGTGTCTGGCGAGGCTTCGACGATCTGGACTTCGCCGTTGGCCTGGGCCTGGCGGAAGTTGGTGGTGAGAAGTTGAATGAGGCGGCCGATACCGATATCGGTGATCGGGTGCCGGTTTCCCTCCATCGCCATGCTGCCATAGGGGTCGAGGGATAGAGGGAAGAATTGATACCATTTATGGGTCTGTACCAGCAGTTTGTTGTCGTTTTTCCCCTCCACGTACAGCACTTCCCGCCCTTTATGAGGGCCATCCAGCCATTTCATATAGACCATGAAGGGTTTTTTGAACTTTATGGCGATGGTGCTCTCCGGTTTAAGCCTCCCCTCGATCCGTTCCTGGCTCTTGAGGATGGCCGTATAGTCTTCTACCGTCTGATAGCGTTTCTCCATCTGGAAAAGAAGGGACAGGGGATCGGCGAGGTACTGGTTGGACGTGACCGGAAGCCCGCTCCCTGTCCATATCGTTATCATGACGAGCAACAAAAGCCACCATCTCTGCATATCTCCTTCTCCCCCCTTCGCGCTGCTCTCCTCCTCCCTCTGCACACTCCTCAAGTAAGCGTTCTTTGGGACATATGCAGACCAATGTTACCATTTTGTCCCATCGCTTGTAAAGGAGGAAAAAAACCCGGTTTTACCTCTATAGGGGAGGGAGGCAGGGAGGGTAGGGAGAGAGCGCAACGCTCTCCTCATAGATTGGCAAGAGGCTTGCCGCGTAAAAAGGGAGGGGATGGTTGGACGGCACCAGATATCGTCCTGAAGACAACCAGAGACTCTTCCTGAAAGGGATAACCTCCTCTTCTAGCCCAGGGCGATGAGATCGCTCTCCTCATCCTGGAAACGGACATAACCTCTTTGGAAGAGATCGATAACGGCCGCAGCTACCAGGGCATCATCGTCTGTTTCTTCGCAGAGCGCGTTGATGAGATCGAAGAGGGTCAGGGGACGTCCACACCTCTCCTCTGGCTCGATGTCCCGTTTCTGCTGTGCGAGCGATAGCAAGGCGTTCATGACCGCTTCTCCTTTTTGAGACCTCTGTTCCTTCGCCTGCTCCTTTTGTCCAGCCCTACAGCCAACCACCATCGTTTAGTTAAGCAATTTTCGTGCCAGAAAACCGTTATCTAAAAGCGGTCTGTTCTCCCGGATGGGCCTGTAGCGGCACCGCGCTCGTGGAGAGGGAGTGAGGGGCAGGGAATAGGAAAGAAAGGACACGTATTGACAAAAAGCTGGGGCTGGCTTAGACTATCGCCAATACCTTGACGGTGGCCCGGCTTCCTGTTGGCCTTCCCCGATCGATTTGCGGTAAGGAGGCGGTTGTTCCTCCCCTTTTCTGCCTATTTTTTAGGCAGAGAGGACGAGAGGAGGAGAGGTGGGGACAAGGGAGGAAGCGGGGAATTCCGCGAATCGGTTGGGGTTTAGAGGGACAGGGAAGGGATGAGGAGGAGAAATTTCCCGGTGCCAAAAATCTTAGAGGTGGTGTGAAATTTTTGACAGTCCCGGGGGGAAAAGGAGAGGCCATGGCGAAGGTCATCTTGCTCTTTGTCGATGGGGTGGGAATCGGGAGAGGAGAGGCAGAGAGCAATCCGTGTGTCAAGGCCAGGACGACTATTTTCCGTCTGTTTGATACGCCCCATGGCATCAGGTCACACGCTCCTCTTCCCTATGGTGGCATTCCCCGTGGACTCGATGCTTCCTTAGGAGTGAGCGGGCTTCCGCAGAGTGGGACCGGTCAAACCACGATCCTGACCGGGTACAATGCTGCCCAGTTGGAGGGAAGGCATGTCCCGGCCTTTCCCACGCGACGTCTACAGGCCCTCCTGGCCGAGCACTCCCTCCTGAAACAGGTGGTAAGGCGAGGGAAGAGGGGGCTCTTTTTAAACGCTTACCGGCCCACATCCTCGCTGCAGGAAGAGCGGAGGCGTCGGCGCTGGGTCAGTGCCAGCACCGTGGCCAATCGCGCCGCCCGTCTCCCCTTTCATACGCTGGAGGATATCCGGGCCGGCCGGGCGCTGTACCACGACTTTACCAACTGTGCCTTGCGGGAACGAGGATTTCCCCTGCCCTGCTATTCGCCGGTTACCGCTGGAGGGATCCTGGCCCGGCGTGTGCAGGACACCGATTTTCTCTTCTTCGAGTACTTTCAGACCGATCTGGCCGGCCATGCGCAGGATGTAGAACGGGGGGTCAGCGAGCTGGAGAAATTAGAGGCTTTTATCTTGCAGATTCTGCGCCTGGTCGATCTGACGACCACGGTCTGCTTGCTGGTGAGCGACCACGGAAATCTGGAGGATATGCGGGTAAGGACGCATACGCGCAACAAGGCCCTGGCCGTGATTTGGGGGCAGGAGAACGGGGTACTGGCCGGCAGGTTGCACAGCTTGACCGATGTTGCTCCGGTTGTGTTACAGGCGTTAGAGCTGTAGGAGAGGTAAGACGATGCGGGATGAAGACATTCATACGGTCATTGCGCTTCTTACCACCGAGGTAGAGCAGTGGAAGGTGCCGGTGGTGGGGCAGATGGCCACCGGTCCCTCCCGGCCGTTTCGCGTCTTGATCTCCTGTCTGCTGAGCCTGCGGACGAAGGACGAGACCACACGGGTGGCGGCAGAGAGACTTTTTCGTCTTGCGCAGACACCTGCGGAGATGGTGCAGCTTGATGCGGAGACCATTGCCCAAACCATCTATCCGGTAGGGTTTTATCGCACCAAAGCCGCCCAGATTCTCCGCATCTGTCAGCTGTTGCTGGAGCGATATGACGCCCGGGTGCCGGACGATATCGATACCCTGCTGACCCTGCCCGGGGTGGGACGGAAGACGGCGAACCTTGTTGTCACCCTCGGCTATGGGAAGCCCGGGATCTGTGTGGATACCCATGTGCACCGGATCACGAACCGCTGGGGCTACGTGCAGACCAAATCCCCTGAAGAGACAGAGATGGTACTGCGGAAGAAGCTCCCCTCCCCATACTGGATCCGGTTTAACGATCTGCTGGTTACGTTTGGACAACACCGCTGTAAGCCGATTTCTCCCTTCTGCAGTCGTTGTCCCCTGACCCCCTATTGTGCCCGGGTAGGGGTGAGCAGGCATCGCTGAAGGAGGGGGAGGGGTGGAGTTACAGCGGGAGTTCTTGTCCGATCCCTTCCGCTTTGGCCACGGCGTATACCCTGGCTGCGGTGGCCACATCTTCGAGAGCAATCCCGTTCGACTTGAAGAGGGTGATCTCCTGGGGAGAGGTGCGACCCGGTACGGCACCGGTGACCACATCCTTCAGTTCATGTACCGATTCCCAGTAGATTTTCCCCTTTTCGATAGGGATCATCAGATCGCCAGACTCTATTTGGGACTGTTCGATCGAATCGACGATGATGCGGCTGCTTCGCTGGACCGTGGTTTCGTCGATTTCCTGGCGGATGAGGGCATTGGAACCGGCGGCATTAATGTGGGTGCCTTCTTCCAGCCATTCTCCTTGAAAGACCGGGGTCCTGGCGTTGGTAATGGTGGCGATGATATCCATGCCCTTGACCGCTTCCTCAGGCTTCTCTACGGGCAGGACTTCGGCCGAAACGAGGGGGCGGATCTCCTGCACAAAGCGTTGACGGCGCTCCGGGTTGCGGCTATAGACCTTGATCTGGGTGATGTTGCGGACGGCACAGATGGCCTGCACCTGGGTGCTGGCCTGCCAGCCGGTGCCGAACAGGCCCAGGGTATGGGCATCTTCTCTGGCCATGTACTTGGTGGCCAGGCCGCTGGCAGCACCGGTACGCATCTTCCCCAGCCAGTCCGCTTCCATGATGGCCTCTAACCTCCCGCTTTCCGTATCGTAAAGCAGGAAGTGGAAGCGGGTCCCTTCCCGGAAAGAGGTATAGGCTTTGTAGCCCATGGCCCGCATACTCGGTATTCCGGCCGACATCAGGTGGAGAATCCCGTGGGGAACGCGGATACGGGAGCGGGGACGATTGGTGGCTTTGCCGAGTCCTTGCTCTCGAAAGGCTTCCTCTAAGGCCTGGAGGGTCATTTCCATGGTCAAGATCTGTTGGACATCCTTCTCCTGCAGAAATAGCACCATCACACTTCCTCCTTCCTGTTCATTGCCATCCTGCCATCGGTCTGTACACTGCACTGCTAGCCATTATACCATGTTTTGTAAAAAAAGGTCTTCACAATCCCTCCCAAATCGGGTATCTTTTTTAACAACGAGAGGGGAGAAAAAGGGGGGAAGAAGTCTTGACAATTGGCAGGAGGTTTTTTATAGTGCAACAGGTCTTTTTCCATGGATAGGAGATCTGCGAGCAGACCTTTTCCAGAAAGGGAAATGATGCCCTGGGGGGTAGCGTTTTGACGGGGAAAGGGATCATGAAAGCGTGGAGTGAACAAATGTCTGTCACACCCGAGGAGAAGCTTGGGCAGGTAAAGGCCCAAGAGATGGAAACCTTCTTGCGTAAGCATCAGGGAGAGAAACATATCGTATGCTTGCAGGATTTCCCTGATCCTGATGCGATTTCCGCAGCGGTGTTGCACCGGTTGATCGCGCTTCGGTTCGATATTGAGAGTGATATTGTCTATGCAGGGAGAATCAGCCATCAACAGAACATAGCCCTGGTAAAGCTTCTGAACCTTGATCTCATCCGGTATTCTGAGACCCTCGATCTCTCCCAGTACGTCGGGAGTATCTTCATCGATAACCAGGGTACCACGACTTCGTTGACCAAGCCTCTCGAGGAATTGGGCATCCCCCCGCTGGCGGTTGTGGATCACCATGAACGACAGGATCGGCTGAAACCGGAGTTTTGCGATATCCGGAAGACCGGCTCGACGGCCACCATCTATGTCGATTATATGCGACATGGCTTGTTTGAGTTTGAGAAGTCTGAGCCGGATCATGTCAACTGTGCTACCGCCCTTATGGTTGGCATCTTTAGCGATACGCGGAGTATGATCCGGGGGAAAGAGGAGGACTTCCTGGCTGCCGCCTTTCTCTGTGACTATGTCGATCATGCCCGGCTGGAAGAGATCCTCTATCAGTCGCGCTCTAAGCGGGTGATGGATATCATCCAGAAGGCTTTGGAAAACCGGATCGTCAAGGATAATTACAGCATCTCCGGTATCGGGTACCTTCGCCTGGAGGATCGGGATGCCATCCCACAGGCGGCCGACTTTCTGCTGACCGAAGAGAACGTGCATACCGCCATTGTGTACGGGATCGTCATCGAGCAACAACGGGAGATGCTCAGCGGTTCTTTCCGGACTTCGAAGATCACCCTGGACCCGGACGAGTTCTTAAAGGAGACGTTTGGCAGGGATGTGAACGGGAACTTCTACGGTGGGGGACGGGAAGAAGCGGGCGGCTTTGAAATCCCGATCGGCTTTTTGTCCGGTGGGATGCGCGATGAGGTCTACATGAAGCGGAAATGGGAGGTGTACGATCAACAGGTCAAGCAGAAGATCTTCCGTAAGATCTTGGGAGGCATTGATCAGGAAGGGGAGTAAAAACGAGGCGCCGGCAGTTTTCCAGAACTGCCGGCGCCGGCAAGGCTAATCGACGAGGAAATCTTCCAGGTCTTTACGCCGTTGGGGATGCCGCAGCTTGCGCAGGGCATTCCCTTCGATCTGGCGAATCCGCTCTCGGCTGACCTCGAACATCTCTCCGATCTCTTTCAGGGTATAGTTTCGCGTTTCACCGATGCCGAAGCGCAGGCGAAGCACCTTGGCCTCTTTTTCGGTTAAGGTGCCCAGTACCCGATCGGTTTGATGTTCTAAATCCTTCATCAGTAGCTCTTCAAAGGGGGAAGGGGCATGCTCGTTTTTGATGAAATCCCCGATGGTGCTTTCCCCTTCACCGATCGGCTTGTCGAGGTGAACCGTCTTTTTCCCGACCTGAAGCGCTTCCTGCACTTTTTCCGCGGGCAGGTTGATGGCCTGGCCGATTTCCTGGGGAGTCGGCTTTCGTCCGAGCTGTTGATACAGGGTGCGTGAGGCTTTCTGGATCTTGGAGAGCATTTCGGTCATGTGGATAGGGATACGCACGGTACGCCCCTGGTCGGCCACAGCCCGGCTGATCGCCTGCCAGATCCACCATACCGCATAGGTACTGAATTTATATCCCCGCTTATAATCAAACTTATCTACGGCCCGGATCAGGCCCATATTGCCTTCCTGGATGAGATCGAGCAAGGGGAGGCCGCTGCCGATGTACTTTTTGGCCATGTTGACCACCAGCTTCAGATTGGCTGTGATCATCTCTTCCTTGGCCATTTTGATCCGTTGTTCTCCCCGCTCGATGGCTGCGATGGCCTCCCGGAGTTCGGCGGCGAGCAGGGGATATTCCCCTTCCAGGTCTCTGCCGGCATAGCGCTTGTGCTTCTTCTTCACCTGGTTGAGGAAGCTCTTTTTCAGGTTCAAGGCCCGAAGCAGCGTGGCCATCTCTTCCCGCCGGCCCTGGAGTTCGCTCTGCAGGGCTGCAGAAGATTCCGTGGTGGGAGGAAGCTGGGTGAGCTGCTTTCGCAGGGTACGACTCTGTTCGGCGAGTTCAGCCAGTTGTGCTAACATCTGAAAGGTCGCCGCACTATCCTGCGCCTCTCCCTTTTTCTCTCTCTGCACCAGGGAGGAGAGTTCCCGTTTGCCCTGGCGGATCTTCTCTGCGCGGTTCAACACCTCTTCTACCGTGAGAGGGGAATGGAGGAGCGCCTCTTCTACCGCTGCCTCTCCCGCTTCGATGCGCTTGAAGATCTCCACCTCTTCGGCGGGAGAAAGGAGAGGGACCTTCCCGATCTGATAGAGGTAGACACGCACCGGGTTTTCCACCAGATCCGCCAGATCTGCGTCAGACACCTCATCGGTCTGCTCCAGATCGGCTACCGTCTCTTCACCCCCTAGCTCTGTCATCTCGTCGATATCGTTTATGACGGGGGAAACCTCTGTTTCCATCGGATCTGAACCGAGTTCACTGGACAGTACGGGATCGGCAGCCATATTCACGGTTTCCTCTTCTGTTCCCTCAGGAGACAAAAAGTCCTCTTCGCCTAAAATTTGATACTTCTTCATGTTTCCCAACAGCCTTATCTCCTTGCTGAATCAGCGAATGGCAAAGAGCCCGAGGAGAAGCATTCCTCGGGCATCAGTGTTTATACCACCGTACACGGGCATAAGAAAAAGCCCTTCCGCACCTGAAAGGGCTTCCCCAAGAAGGTTTTCCTCTCTATGCGAATACCCCGCTCCTTTACGCTCCTTTCGGAAAAATCGCCTTGATTCCTATCAGTACGCAACTAAGCAGAGAAATTATACCAGATAAAAATCAATTTGTCAATGGAAGGATGAAAATTTTTGTGCCCCGTCCAGGCCGGTCGGGACGGCCCGGGAGAGGAGGTAAGGAGCCCTCTTTCTTTGTTTTGCGCTTGCACATTGTTTCCAGCTTTGTTACACTAAAAAATACCCAAAATGGAAAACGGTCTGCTCTACGTGTCTTGCTTCCAGGCTCGACCGTAGATCTGAGCAAAACAGCCCATGCACAGAGAAAGGAGGGTCTTGTCCTTCTCGTACCGAGGCTTTTCTCAAGAGATAAGGGGATGGCCTTCAGCCTTCAACGGAGAGGTGGTGGGCGGGTGGTAAGAAAGGAGGGGAGAGCGTTGATGGCTGGTGGTGAATAATGTTATTCTCAGGGGAGAGAGAGGCCCCTTTGTTAGGAAAGAGCAGACCATGGACCCGGTTGACAGGCTTATTCAAAGGATTCTCAGCTATAATCCCCATACCGATGAAACCCTGATTCGCAAGGCGTATGACTTTGCGGCCAAAGCCCACACAGGACAGTACCGGAAGTCGGGAGATCCCTACGTTTCTCACCCCTTAGAAGTCGCCGAGATTCTGGTCACCCTCCGCATGGATTCTGCCACCATTGCGGCAGCCCTGCTCCACGATACGGTCGAGGACACCGCAGCAACGCTAGAGGAGGTGGAGAGGGAGTTTGGCCATGAGGTGGCTTCCCTGGTCGATGGCGTGACCAAGATCGGTCGTGTACGCTATGCGAGTAAAGAAGAGCGGCAGGCGGAGAATTTCCGCAAGATCCTGCTGGCCATGGCCAAGGATATCCGAGTCATCCTGATCAAGCTGGCCGATCGCCTGCACAACATGCGTACCCTCCACCATCTTCCCCCGGCCAAACAGCAGAAGATCGCGCAGGAAACGCTCGATATCTACGCACCGCTGGCCCATCGTTTGGGTATCGGCTGGCTCAAGAGTGAGCTGGAAGATATCGCCTTTCGCTTCCTCGACCCGGAGGCGTATAAGGATATCGCGGACAAAGTTGCCAGTGAGCGGGAAGAGCAGGAACGGTACATCGAGGAGGTCAAGGCCATCATCGAAAAGGAACTAGAGAAGGCCCATATTCCAGGCAGAGTAGGAGGGAGGCCGAAACACTTCTACAGCATCTACCGGAAGATGCAAAACCGGAACATCGGCTTTGAGGAGGTGTACGATATCATCGCCCTGCGCATCATCACCGACAGCATCCGTAACTGCTATGCGGTCCTCGGCCTCATTCACTCCCTCTGGACCCCGATCCCTGGTCGGTTCAAAGACTATATCGCCCTGCCCAAGATGAACATGTACCAGTCCCTGCATACCACTGTGATCGGACCACATGGCATGCGGGTGGAGTTTCAGATCCGGACCGAGGAGATGCATAAAACGGCAGAGGAGGGGATCGCAGCGCACTGGCGATACAAGGAAGGGGGAGGAGTAGGAGACGAGAAGTATACAGAGCGGCTGAACTGGCTGCGACGCCTACTCGACTGGCAGCAGGATCTCACCGATCCCAAAGACTTCATGGAAGCGGTCCGGATCGATCTCTTCCCGGATGAAGTCTATGTCTTTACGCCCAAAGGGGAGGTGCGCTCCCTCCCCCGGGGATCGACTCCCATCGATTTTGCCTACCAGATTCATACCGATGTCGGTCATCAGTGTGTCGGCGCTAAAGTAAATGGCCGGATCGTGCCCCTGAAGTATCAACTCCGCAATGGCGATATCGTGGAGATCCTGACCAACCCCAACCATACCCCGAGTACCGATTGGCTCCGCATTGTCAAGACCTCACGGGCCCGCACCAAGATCAAGGCCTGGATCAAGGCCAAGCAGAAAGAGGAGAGTTTCAATCTGGGACGGGATATCCTGGAGAAGGAGATCCAGAAGTACGGGGTGGCACCGGCAAACTATATGAAGGAGAACGATCTGGACCAGGTGGCCAGGCGCTTTGGCTTCAATGCCATGGCCGATCTGCTGGCCGGTATCGGCTATGGTAAGGTCTCGGCCCATCAGGTCATCTCCTATCTCCTGCCCAAAGACCTCCTGGAAGAGCGGCAGAAAAAGGAGAGTAGCGCAGAGGAGAGTGAAGAGGAGAAGTTCCTTAAGCTGGCCCAGCAGATAGGAGAGAAGCCGGCGGATAGCGGGGTGAAAGTCAAGGGGATCGATGAGATGCTCATCCGCTATGCCAAGTGTTGTCACCCGGTGCCCGGGGACGAGATCGTCGGCTTCATTACCCGGGGACGGGGGGTCTCCATTCACACTGCGGATTGTCCGCAGATCCAGGCCTACGATCCGGGACGCCTGATCCAGGTGGAGTGGGATGTGGAACGGGTCAGTCCGCATCCGGTCTGGATCTCAGTGGTGACCATTGACCGACCCGGCCTTCTCGCCAAGATCACCTCTGCCATTGCCGACTGCGGGGTGAATATCAGCCAGGGCAACCTCACCACCACGGAAGACAAGCGGGCCTTCATCGACTTCATCATCGACATCACCGATCTCAATCAACTGCAGCAGGTGATCCGTAATATTCGTCAGATCAAGGACGTGCTCAAGGTTGAGCGGGTGAAGGGAACCCATGCGGCCAAAAGCCATGCCTGAGTTCCCCTAGGGGATGGGGGCTTTTTCCACCTTGCCGGAGCGGAGACAGCGGGTACAGACGCGGACATGACGCCTTTTGCCATTGAGCAGAATCCGGACTTTTTGCAGGTTGGGATTCCAGCGACGATTGGTCAGATTATGCGCATGGCTGATGCGATGCCCAAAACGGGGACCTTTGCCGCAGATAGCACACCTCTTCGACATGATTTTCCCTCCTCTACTGGCACGTTCGGTTGTACTCTTCTTCTGCCCTGATCCGGGTATGGCTGCTGGTAGGGGAAAAAGCTTACTGGGATCTGGTGCCTAGATTATAACAGACCAAAGCTCCCCAGGCAATCTCTTTTTCGCCAAGAAGATAAGGGAGGATAATGCGACCTATCGATCCGCTGCTGATCCCTATCCAGTACGTAAAAGGGGTGGGCCCGGCCAGAGCCAAAGCCTTCCGCCGCCTCCAGGTAGAAACGGTGCGGGATGCCCTCTTTTTTCTGCCCCGACGCTATGAAGACCGGAGCGAGCTTTGCCCTATTGCCCAGCTTGACATCGGAACCAGAGCCACCTTTCGTGCCCGCATTCATGCCACCAATCTCCGCAATACGCGACGGGGATACCGGCTCTTCGAGGTCTTTTTCAGGGATCAGACCGGCCTGATCAAGGCGATCTGGTTTAATTTTAACCTCGACTATATGACTACCCACTTCACCAGGGGAAAAGAGGTGGTGGTGAGTGGGGATATTCGAGCCAACTTCTATACCGGCCAGCCCGAAGTGCTGCACCCGGATGTCGAGTTCGTCGAGGGAGAAGCGAGTGAGTCGGTGCATATGGGACGGATTATCCCCATATATCCGGCTACCGAGGGGATGCCACAGAAGCAGTTGCGGCGGATCATGAAACAGG
>RFHZ01000136.1 GCA_003696125.1 Nitrospinota bacterium | reverse complement strand
TGGACCCTGCCCCGTTATCGCCGCCGTTATACAGAAGAACTCCAGAAGCTGGCCAGAGAAGAGGGGATCGATCTCCACACCCCATTTAAGGATCTGCCAGAAGATGCGGTGCAAAAGGTCCTTTACGGCACCAAACGCTTCATCGGGGTTATCCCCTTCTTCGAGCGCCTGCAGGAGAAGAAGTACAAGCTCTACATCCGGGTCTTTTTGAGCAAGTACATGAGCACGGTGGACTGCCGGCTCTGCCAGGGAACCCGTCTCCGTCCGGAAGCGCTCTATGTCAAGATTGAGGGTCACTCCATTGCCGACATCAGCCGGATGACCGTTGCCCAGGCCAAAGCCTTCTTCGAGCAGCTCACCTTGCCCCCCTTTGCCCAGGCCGTGGCGCAGGACATCTTGAAACAGATCCGCTCTCGCCTCTACTTCCTCCATTACGTCGGCCTCGACTACCTGACCCTGGATCGCCTCACCCGCACCCTATCCGGAGGGGAAGCACAGCGCATCAACCTGGCCAACCAGTTGGGAGCCCAGCTCACCGATACGCTCTATATCCTGGATGAACCGACCGTGGGCCTCCATCCCCGCGATAATCACCGGCTGCTACATATCCTCAAAGAGCTGAGCAACCGGGGAAACACGGTGCTGGTGGTGGAACACGACCGGGATGTGATTGCCGCGGCCGATCATATCGTGGATCTGGGTCCTGAGGCCGGGGAGAAGGGGGGAGAGGTGGTCTTCCAGGGCAAGCTGGAGGAACTCTTAGAACACCCGACTTCCCTGACCGCCCAGTACCTGCGAGGAGAGAAGCAGGTAGCGCCTCCCCGCAAGCCGCGTCTCCCCAACGGCCACATGCTCTGCCTCTACGGTGCCACCGAGAACAACCTGAAAGGGATCGACCTGCGCATCCCGCTCGGCACCCTGACCTGTATCACCGGGGTTTCTGGCTCAGGAAAGAGCACCCTGATCCATGATACGTTGTACAACGCACTCGACCGGATCTTTCACGGGAGCACCTCCAGGATGGGGAAGTTCCAGAAAATCAGCGGGTTTGAGCATATTCGTGACGTGGTGTTACTCGATCAAAAGCCGATCGGCAAATCCCCCCGCTCCAATCCGGTCACCTACATTAAAGCCTTTGACCCGATCCGGCAACTCTTTGCCCGCACGGCCAAGGCGAGGGTACGGGGCTACACCCCCAGCCACTTCTCCTTTAACGTGCCGGGGGGACGGTGTGAGCACTGTAAAGGGGATGGGTATTTGAAGATCGAGATGCACTTCATGGCCGACATCTATGTGCGCTGTGACCAGTGTAACGGTACCCGGTATAAGCGGGAGTTACTCGAGGTGACCTACCGCGGGTTTAACATCCACCAGGTCCTGCAGATGACCGTGGCCGAAGCGGCTACCCTCTTCTCCCATCTTCCCCAGGCAGCGCAGAAGCTCGCCCTCCTGCAGGAAGTGGGACTCGGCTATCTGCGGCTCGGTCAACCGGCAACCACCCTCTCCGGCGGAGAGGCACAGCGACTGAAGATCGCGGCAGAACTGAGCAAGAAGAATCCGCAGGGTAGCCTCTATATCCTCGATGAACCGACCACCGGCCTCCACTTCGACGATGTGAATAAACTCCTCCTGGTCCTCCACCGGCTGGTGGACCAGGGAAATACGGTCGTGGTCATCGAACACAACCTCGATCTCATCCGTGCCGCCGACTACATCATCGATCTGGGGCCGGAAGGAGGGGAGAAGGGGGGATACATCGTGGCCGAGGGACCTCCCCAGGAGATCATCCATGCTCCGAAATCGTACACGGGCCAGTTTTTACGACGCTACCTCGCCACCCTTGATGCAGAACCCAGGACCAGAACCGCATAACCATAGCCGGAGAGGATTCTCCGGCAGAAGCAACAAGCTTGCAATGGTGAAGAAAAAGAGGCACAATAGGTTTTGTCGCCATGGGAAGAGATGTAAGAGAGGAACAGAGGAATAAGGAGAACAGGAGGGAAGGATGACAGCAAAGCCGGACGTGGTGATCGTGGGAGCCGGAGTCATGGGATGCGGCACCGCCTACTGGCTCAGCAAGGCAGGGTACAGGGTCCTGGTCGTGGAAAAAGAATCGATCGCCTGCGGTGCCTCTGGCGTGTCTGCAGCCATGCTGGATGCAGTTGGACATGGTGCTCAGGAGGGGACGCTGACCGATCCGCTCTCAGAACTGGCCCGGGCCAGCTTCAAGCTCCACCAGGAACTCGGTCGCCTCCTCCCCGAAGAGTCGGGAATCGATATCGGGTACCGGGAAAACCCGACCATTCACGTGGCCTTTACCCCGGAAGAGGTGACCAGCCTTAAGGCAGAGGCGTTAGCCCTGCAGCAACAAGATGCGTCGGTGCAGTGGCTGGAAGGAGCACCACTCTGGGAACTGGAACCCCGGCTGAATCGGGAAGCGCTGGGTGGGGTGGTCACGCCCCAGGCCCAGGTGATCGCCTATCGATTCGTCCTAGCCCTGGCCCGGGTGGCGGAACAACACGGCATGGAGATGCGACACGGGGAAGTGGTGGGACTGGAAAAGACCGGGTCTCGCG
>RFHZ01000135.1 GCA_003696125.1 Nitrospinota bacterium | reverse complement strand
GCAATTCCTCACCGGGGTGGCCTGGGAGCAGTGTGCGGTGTGCGTGGTGGATCTCCCCCCGGGGACCGGAGATATCGCCATCTCCCTGGCCCAGCATGCCCAGCCGGATGGGGCCATTGTCGTGGTGACGCCCCAGGAGGTGGCCTTAGATGATGCGCGCAAAGCGGTGGGCATGTTTCGCAAACTGGAGGTCCCGGTCCTGGGGATTGTCGAGAACATGAGCTACTTCGTCTGTACGCTCTGTGCGACACGACACGATCTCTTCGGACAGGGCGGCGGCAAGCAATTGGCTGAGACCCTCGATTTACCCTTTCTGGGAGAAATCCCTTTCGAACCGGAAGTGCGGGCAGGAGGCGATACCGGGCTCCCGGCGGTCCTGCAGGCCGATTCCCGGGCCGGGATAGCTTTGCGGAGCATCGCTGCCACCCTTACCTCCTGGCTCCGGGCACCCAAGAACACTATCAAGAACACTATAACGAAAAATCCCTCTCCAGAAACAGGAGGAGACAACAATGCCTAAAGTCAGTGAAGCGATCCGTCGCCACCATCAAGCGCTTTTCCATACCCTGACGACCCAGATAGCCCATCTGGCAGCCGGTCGTCCAGAGGCGGATCCTGCCGCCCTGGTCACCTTTCTCCACACCGAACTGCTCCCCCATGCCGTGGGAGAGGAGCACCACCTCTACCCTGCCATCGAGCCGCTGCTCAAGGCGCATGGAGAGGCGACCGCCACCATGCGCGTGGATCACACCTTTCTCGAGGAGTACATCCGCCAGATCGATCACACCGTGCAAAAGCTCTCCACTGCAGCAGGCGAGGAGAGAGCAACCCTGCACCACCAGCTCCAACGCCTCACCTGGCAGCTCGAAGCCCTCCTTCGGGTGCATCTGGAAAAAGAGGAGCGGATTTATCTCCCCCTTTTGGAACAGTACCTCTCCGCAGCCGAACAGCAACGGGTGTTGGAGGGGATGCATGCTGCCTATACAGCGTCTGCCCCGGCAGAGGAGGGCACCAAGACGACGCTCGATGTGCGCCCGCTCCCCCCACCGCAACGTCATCCCTTAATCTTCCAGACCTTGGACTCCCTGCAACCGGGGGAGTCTTTTATCCTGATCAACGATCATGATCCCAAACCGCTGTACTATCAGTTGCACCACGAACGTGAAGGTCAGTTTACCTGGGAGTACCTGGAACAGGGACCAGTCGTGTGGCGGGTACGGATCGGGCGGACTCCCGAGCAAAAGGAGGAAACGTCATGCCCCTGATCGAATCCTGGTTGACCGGATTACATGATCTACTCCAGGAGGAGTCACTCACCGTAACCGATGTCCGTATCGGGATATTTTATACCGGTGTGCAACTCTCGAGCGGTCAGGGAGGCGTCGCCTTTACCCCCCGTGGTCTCACCGAGACGGTCTGTTGTCCCCGTTCGGCAGCCGAAGCCCCGCCGGCCGGACATCTGGCTGGACAAGACGCCTGGACCCTGGCCCAGTATGCCCTCTCCCCGGTGCCGCTACGGCGAGCCGTCGGGGTGGCGGTCCTCAATGCCCTGTCCGCCCTGGCCATGCGTCGTCAGGGAATACCGGGAGGAAAAGGCTATCCCGGTATGGATGCGCTGGCCGCAGCACAGGTCCAGCCGGCGGATCGCGTGGCCCTGGTGGGTGCCTTCATCCCCTTTATCAAAACCCTGAAGGGGAAGGTGGCAGCACTCTGGGTGGTGGATACACATCGCGAGGCGTTGAAAGACGACGAACTTCCTTTCTGGCGGCCCCCAGAAGAGGCCCCAGCCGTCCTCGCCCAGGCCAGCGTGGTGGTCATCACCGGGTCTGCCCTGGTAG
>RFHZ01000134.1 GCA_003696125.1 Nitrospinota bacterium | reverse complement strand
CGGGTTCTCCCCCTGGTTCCCTCTGCGTATCCTCCCGGGCAGGGAGGGTATCAGCCTTTTGGGGTTCAGGCAGGGGTGAGGAGCGGGGGGAGGGTTTGGTACCGGCCAGAGTCTGCAGGGGAGAGACAGGAGGGACCAGGGCACGCCGGAAGGTGGTAACGATCAGGCGGTAGATCTGGTCTGGCTGACGAAAGCGGACCGCGATTTTACTCGGGTGCACGTTGACATCGAGGTCGGCCGGAGGGAGGAAGAGGAAGAGGAAGAAGACCGGATAACGCTGCAGGGGGAGGGTGTGGTGGTACGCTTCCTGCACGGCGGCATTGACCAGGCGATCCCTGACATAGCGGCCGTTGACAAAGAGAAACTGTTGATCCCGGCTGGAGCGGGTATAGGTCGGGGGAGCGATAAAGGCGGTCAGGCGCACCGATCCAGACTGGATCTCGACCGGAACGAGCTGCTGCACCAGCTCTTTGCCCCAGAGGGCAGCGATGCGGTGAAAATAGCTGGTGTGGGCAGGGAGATCGAGGAGTTGTTTTTGCTGGTGGGTCAGGGAAAAGGAGACATGGGGATGACTCAGGGCCTGGCAGGTGATCACCTGGGTGATGTGACCCAGCTCGGTGGCCGGGGTTTTGAGGAATTTTGCCCGTGCCGGGGTGTTGAAGAAGAGGTCCCGCACCTCTACCGTGGTCCCGACCGGTGCACCAACGGCACGCACGTGTCGTACAATCCCTCCCTCCACCCAGACCTCTGTCCCCGGCTCTCCGCTCCGGGCTGCGGTGACGAGACGAAAACGAGAGACGGCAGCGATGCTGGGAAGGGCTTCCCCGCGGAATCCCAGGGTGGAGATGGCGAGCAGGTCCTCGTCTGTCCGGATTTTGCTGGTGGCGTGCCGTTCCAGGGCCAGGAGGGCATCGTCACTCTCCATTCCTACCCCATCGTCGGCCACCCGGATATACCGCTTCCCCCCGCCGCGTACCGTGACCGTGATCCGTTTGGCCTGGGCATCGAGCGCATTTTCCACCAGCTCTTTCACCACCGAGGCGGGACGCTCCACCACCTCACCGGCCGCGATCTTGTTGGCAAGGGTTTCGGGGAGTACCTGAATCCGTTGCCTCACCTATCTGTCCCCCTTTTCTTCGACCTGGCGTAAGGCCCGGGCTTTTTGCGCCTCCTTTTCCGCGATCGCCTGGGCCCGGGCCAGGAGACGCCGTGCCTTGTCGGCTACCGGGATATCGATCATCCGTCCATCGACCGCCACCGCTGCTGTCCCCTGGGCCACCCCGGCCTCGAAGGCGGCGATGATACGCCTGGCATAGGCGATCTCTTCCTCTGTCGGGGCATAGGCCGCGTTACAGATCGGCACCTGGGCCGGATGGATCACCGAGG
>RFHZ01000133.1 GCA_003696125.1 Nitrospinota bacterium | reverse complement strand
GTCACGGTCCCGGCGATGAGCAGAGAGGGGAAGAAGGGGATGGAGATGGCGTTCAGAGGCCAGATGAGCGGCTCGATGATGAAGGTCATCTCCTTTTCAGCCACACTCATGGTCAAGAGGGAAGAAGTGTAGGCACCGATGGCGATGAAGGCGTTCGGTTCCAGGGAGAACTGGCCGGTGACCCCGTTGATCAGGTTGTAGCTGACGGCCAGGATGATGTAGATGGCAGAGAGGTTGAGCAGGCGGATCTTGTAGGCATCGAGGTTTGATTCGGCCCACCAGAGGAAGAGGAACAGTCCTCCGATACAGGCGAGGGTAAGCAGGCGATTGCGGAGCTGGTGGTTTCCCATGGTGTTATACCTTCTCCTCTAGCTTCTCTCCCATGATTCCGGTCGGTCTGAAGAGCAGAATAAAGATGAGGATAAAGAAGGCAAAGGCGTCTCGATACCCGGAGAGAGCAGGAAAGAGTCCCACAAGCAGGATTTCGATCACCCCCAGGATGACCCCTCCCAGGGCGGCGCCGACCACGTTACCGATGCCCCCGAGGACCGCAGCCGTAAAGGCCTTTAACCCGGGAATGATTCCCATGAGCGGGGTGATCTGGGGATACTTCATCGCCCACATGATGCCACCGGCTGCGGCAAGGGCCGAACCGAGGGCAAAGGTGAGCGCGATGATCCGATCCACATTGACCCCCATCAGGCGACCGGTCTCCATATCGCGGGAAATGACACGCATGGCCATCCCGGCCCTGGTGCGATAGATGATGTAGAGGAGCAGGAAGAGGAGGATCACCGTGATGATCGGTACCAGGATGCTGAGGCTTAAGATGCGGACGCCACCCACGATCAGCATCTGATCGAAGAGAGGGGGGCGGGGAAACGGTTTGGGACGCGCCCCAAAGACGACCAGTCCCAGGTTTTCCAGGAAGAAGGAGACCCCGATGGCGGTGATGAGGGCTGAGATGCGGGGTGCGTTGCGCAGGGGCCTGTACGCGCCTCGATCGATGGCGATCCCTAAAAGGGCGGCGAGGAGCAGGGCGATAGGGAAGGCGAGCCACCAGGGGAGGACAAAGATCCCCATACCGTAAAAGGCGAAATAGGTGCCGACCATCACCACGTCGCCATGGGCGAAGTTGATGAGACGCAATATGCCGTACACCATGGTGTATCCGATGGCGATCAGGGCATAGAGGCTTCCCAGCGCCAGCCCATTGGCCAGAATCTGTAACAGAAACTGAAGGGTCATGCCTGCCTCTGATTGATCTGGGGTAAAAGCTTCCCAGAGGGCAGGGAGAAAAGCCCTCTGCCCTCTGCCTATCATATGGAACGGGAGAAAGTTCTTACATCGGCTGCACTGTGGCCACGTAGACGAACTTCCCGTTTTCTACCTTGAGAATCACTGCCGGCTTGATTCCATCCCCATTCTCGATGGTGATGACCCCGGTCGCTCCCTGGAAATCCTTGGTGTTTTCCAGTTCATCCCTGATCCGGTCTTTATCCAGGGAGCCGGCACGTTCGATAGCATCGAGAAGCATATTGTACGCATCCCAGGAGAGGGCGCTGACCGAATCGGGAGTCTGGTTATACGCATCCCGGAAGAGTTTCACAAAGCGTTTGCCACTCTCTGTGGTTACCCCTTTTTCCTCGAAGTGGGTGGTGAAGTAGAGACCTTCTACCGCTTCTCCACCGATCTTGATCAGTTCATCCGCCTGGGCGGCATCCCCGGACATAAAGGGGATATTGATCCCCAGTTCTCTTGCCTGCCGGGCAATGAGGGCATCCTCGGCAAAGTAGCCGGGATTGTAGATCAGGTCCGGCTTGGCCTGGGCAATCGCGGTCAGTTGTGCGGTAAAGTCCTGATCACCGGTCTGGTAGAAGGTTTTCATGATTACCTTCCCACCCAGCTTCTCGAAGTTCTTGGTGAAGAAGTTGGCGATCCCGATCACATAGTCCTGGGCGATATCGACCATGACCGCGGCAGTTTTAGCCTTTAACACCTCCCGGGCAAACTTGGCCCCGACCAGTCCCTGAAAGGGATCGATGAAACAGGCGCGGAAGATATACTTGCGGTTCTGCGTCACCAGCGGATTGGTGGCCCAGGGACTGATCATCGGCACCCTGGCCTTTTCTGCAATGGGAGCTCCGGAGAGGGTATTCGAGCTGGTCAGCCCACCGATGATTGCGGTCACGTTCTCCTTTTCGATGAGACGGGAGACCGCATTGGCCGATTCGACCTTGTCGCTCTTGTTATCGACCAGGATGAGCTTGACCGGTTTCCCCAGCACGGTTGGACGCTCCTTATGCGCCAGTTGGAGTCCCTTCCAGCCGATTTGCCCGTAGACCGAGGCCGGTCCGGTCATCGGATAGTAGACCCCGATGCGGACCTCCTCCTGGGCAAAGAGGTTTTGGGCAAACAGGATGACGAGTGACACCATCCCTAAGATGATCAAGAATCTGCGCATGGCTTATCCCTCCTCTCATTTTCTCTTCGGAGATCACAGGATGCTCCGATGCAAAATATGTAGGCCTCAGTATATTACCAGCAGAAAGTATTCGTCAAGACGTTTTCTTACGATCCGTAAAAACTAATCGTGGCCACTCTGGTAGGGTTGACTTGACTGCCTGGAGGACCGGGTATATGCTGGTGGTGCTGCTATACATGGGGTAGCTTTGTGGTCTAGGGGTGTCTTACAGGCCAGAAAGCTAATCTTTTGGGTACAGGTGGAGGAGGGGCAGATAATGTTAGCAAGCAGGGTAGGCAATATTCCAGGGGCTGTCGGTCGACAGTGGAACGGTATCGCGACCACCTGCCATTTTGCAACGGTCTTCTGGCTCTTTTGGGACGAGTTTAACCGGCCTCCTACGCAAAACGACTTCCTCACCATCGGTGATCCCACGTTGGTCGTTCGCCGCATGCTCCCCCTGGGAAAGAAATTGGGCCGTCCTCGTGCCGGAGGGTTGATATTGACCCCAGGCTCGATCGTGGTGTTTGTACACAACGGCCAGCCGGTTCATTCTTGCGTGGCGATCACGGCAAACACCTTGGGCGGGTATAATCAAGCAGGTTGGTTTACCGGTCCCGGAGTGGATCATGGATACTCCGTCCATGACACGAGCGAGATACGGTGGCGGGGAGGAATGCTACACGGAGATGACGTGCAGGGGAATGTGGGCCAGTGGTGTCGGTTGACGGTGATCGGTGAACAACCAGCAAAAGCGATCATCCGACAGATTGTGCAGGGGTGATCGGTGCGAAGGAATTGCATTTCCCCGGGGGCAGTGGTATAATAAGGGAACACGAGGAGAGGTGGGGACGGGATGCAGAAACAGAAGCTGGTTTGCACGAACAAAAAGGCCCGGGTAAACTACGAGATCGAGGAGACGTACGAAGCGGGTATCGTGCTCCAGGGCACGGAAGTAAAGTCGCTGCGGGAGGGACGGGCGAATTTAAACGATAGCTATGCCACGGTGGAGGATGGGGAGGTGTATCTCCACCAGTGTCATATCGGCCCGTATCCGCACGCACATCAGTTCAACCATGAGCCCAAGAGGTCGCGCAAGCTCCTGCTGCATAAGCGCGAGATCAAGCGTCTCCTGGGAAAGACCATGGAAAAGGGGATGGCCCTGATCCCGCTTCGCCTCTATTTTGTGCGGGGCAAAGCCAAGGTGGAACTGGCGGTTGCCCGGGGAAAGAAACTCTTCGATAAGCGAGAGACGCTGAAGCGAAAGACAGCAGAACGCGAGATCGAACGGGCTTTTCGCAGTCAATACCGGTAGAAAGGGGGCGACTGGCTTCGACGGGGATAAGTGAGGCGAAGGTGGCATGCCGAGGTCCCATTGGCTCGTAAAACAAATGGGAAAAACGCAAGTGCGGACAATCACGAACTTGCCTTAGCTGCGTAAGAGCAGCTAACGTCCTTCCTCTACCTCGCCCACGGGAGAGGTAAGGGCGTCGATGCAGTGGGCTAGCTCTCCTTTCTCTGCTCAGGGGGAAGGAGAGTGAAGACTTTCCTGAGCTGGTATTCCTCGATGCCCTGCCTGTGGGGTAAGGGGAATACGAGAATCAGAAACGCAGGCTAAGCATGTAGAAGCCTTCTGCCGAAGATCTCCGGACGCGGGTTCGATTCCCGCCGCCTCCACCAACTGTCGTAGCAACCGTTCGATGGGTTGTAGAGGACTCACCTGAGGAGGGTGGGTTTTTCTTTTCGTGTCGAGGTGGTTGTAGAGGGATGCTTGAGGAGCAGGATTCTCCACCATGACCACACGCCTCCGCTCTTCCCTGGTCTTTATCGGGATTGGACTGGTCCTGGGATTGGTTCTCCGCTCCTTTTATCCCTCGCCGGGGGTTGTCTCTGTCCGCTTTCTTCCCAATGAGCAGTATTTCGAGGTATTGAAGAAATACCTGGAGCAGGCCGAGCGGGAGATTGCGATCAGCATGTTCCTGTTCGCCATCCGTGATACACCCCATAACCGGCCTGCGGTGTTAGGACAGCGGCTGATTCAGGCGGCCAGACGCGGGGTGCGGGTCTCCCTCCTGCTGGAGCGAGAGGAAGAGAGGGGAGAAGACCTTTCCCTCAATGCTTCCAACAGATTTACCGCTATCCGTCTCCGAGGAGGAGGGATCCCTGTAAGCTTTGATTCTCCGCGACGCCGTACCCACACCAAGCTGGTGGTTATTGATCGTCGCTATGTTTTCATCGGGAGCCATAACTGGACGCAGAGTGCGCTCAAGTATAATAACGAAGCTTCGCTCCTCGTCGATTCCCCTCAGCTCGCTCAGGCGGTGCTGACCTATTTTTCGGCTATTTCACACGCAGCAAAGGAGTAGCAATGGCGCAGAAGGTACCGCAGACATTGCCGAGCAGGGTCCATCTCCGTGTTCCTGCCACAACGGCCAATCTGGGACCAGGATACGATACACTGGGACTTGCCCTCACCCTCTATAACGATATTCTCTTGGAGAGACAAGAGGAGGAAGGCATTTCCATCGAGGTAGAGGGGGAGGGGAAGGGGGCCCTCCCGATCGATGCCTCCAACATCGTTTTCCAGGCCATGCAGAGCATCTCCGAGCAGGCAGGAACTTCCCTCTCCGGGATAAAGGTCACCCTGATCAACCGCATTCCCTTAGCCCGGGGGTTAGGGAGTAGTGCTGCCGCTCTGGTCGGTGGTCTGGTGGGAGCCAATCTTCTCCTGGGAGAGCCGCTTCCCCAGGAAGAGTTGGTGCAGATGGCTGTGGAAAGGGAAGGCCATCCGGATAACGTCCTCCCAGCCTTTTATGGTGGAGGCATCATTGCGGTCACGGTTGATGGCCGGGTGGAATGGACCCGCTTCTCTGTGGCCGAGCAGTTCAAGTTTGTCGTTGTGATCCCAGAGTTTCCGGTAGAGACCGCACGGGCACGGGCTGTGCTTCCACCGACCGTCCCCCACCAGGATGCGGTCTTCAACGTGCAACGGGTCGCTCTCCTCCTCACCGCCCTGGCCCAGGGGAAGGCAG
>RFHZ01000132.1 GCA_003696125.1 Nitrospinota bacterium | reverse complement strand
TCATGACCAGGGAGCGTCCCCACTCCCCGGTCACCACAGCGGTCAACCAGGTCCAATATTGAAGATAGACCGGTTTATCCAGGCCCATCTGTCGCTCCAGGGCGCGAATCTTCTGCGGGGACGCATACTCTCCCAGGATCAGATGGGCAGCATTGCCCGGCAGGAGCTGGGTGGTAAAAAAGGTGATTCCCGAGACCAGGAATAGGACGATCAGGGTATAGCCTGATCGCTTGAGCAGGTACGCGGCCATGGCCTTCTCTCACGTCCAGGGATATAGCCGGTCTATTACGGAGTCCTGATACAATACCAGGCTGTTACTGCTGCTTCGGAGCGTTTTCCCCTAGCCAGACCCCCTCCAGATCGACTTCATAGACGCTAGGGTTCATCGTGTAATCTTTCACATAGTTCCACTTGGCGCTAAGCTCGCTGCGGAACAGGGGAATCACAAACGGTCCCTCTTGCTGGGCAATCTCCTGGAACCGGGCATAGAGGGAACGCCGCTTCTCTTCGTCGGCTGTTGCTCTGGCCGCTTCCAGTAACTGCAGGTGCTGGCGATGTGAAGCCCCCCACCGGCCTTCATCGATGCCAAACTCTGGATGAAAGAGCTTCATGAGGATGGCATCTGCCGTAGGACGGGTCCCGTAGAATCCGACATAAGGGACCCCTTTGTTCCAGATCTGGGCCAGGTAGCGATCGTAACTCACCAGCTCGACCTCAATGGCAAAGCCGGCCGGTTTGGCCATCTCCTTCAGGACAACGGCAATCTGTTCCCGAATCGCGGGCTTGTTGGCGACAAACAGTTTAAAAGAGAGTCCATCGGCATAACCAGCCTCCTTCAGTAACTGCCTGGCCTTTGCGATGTCCCGTCCTCGGGTAGGGAGCTGGTGGAAGAAGCGATAGGCAGATGAGACCGGATGATCGTGGCCAATCTCTCCCCGTCCTCCGACCACGGCTGCCAGCATGAGCTGGCGGTCCACGGTATATTTCAGGGCTTCCCGGACCCGGTTATCGCTGAACGGTGGCTTATCGCTGGGGAGAATCACATTGGAGAAGGTCCCTCCTGCCACCTGCAGTCCGTCCACACCCGGTATGGTCGCGACAGTGGCAAAGAGCTCGGATGGCACCTCCCAGATCAGGTCGGTCTCCTTATTCTGCAAGGCAATGACCTCGGCTGCAGGCTCGGGAAGCACCCGGAGTTCGACCCGGTCCAGATAAGGAAATCCGGTCTTGAAGTACTTATCGTAGCGTTCAACGATGATGTGGTCTCCCGGCACAAACTCCTTGAGCCGGAAAGGGCCAGAGCCAAACTCTTGCGAGGCCAAGAGATCGAGATCCCCTTCCAATGCTTCTTTTTCGATGATTCGTGCCGACGGGACGGTCATGCTGACAGGAAAGTCGGCATAGGGAGAGGAGAGAGTAATCTTGACCGTATAGGGATCGACCGCTTCTGCCGCTTTGATCGGTCCCAGTTCTGCCGCATACGGCGCTGCCACCTCGGGTTTGATTACCGTCATGAGGGTGGCCACCACATCTTCAGCAGTCAACTCTTTGCCGCTATGAAACCGGACTCCCTTCTTCAGGCGGAAGGTCCATACGGTCGCATTGTCATTTGCGCTCCACGTTTCTGCCAGATCAGGAACCACCTCGCGCCGGTGGTTGAGCCTGGTCAGGTTGTTGTACATCCACTTTGTAGCCATCCATTCTGGGCCACTGATATGCATGATGGGGCTAAGGGTTTTTAAACCGCGAGACACACTGATCCGCAGGGTACCACCGTACCGGTTCTGTGCAAAGGCCCATGGTGCACGGACGCCGGTGAGGACAACACTCGTCCCCATCAATCCGGTCAGCTTCAAGAACTCTCTGCGGGCAATGGTCGAGGCATGCTGCTTTTGGGGCTTGCTCTCCATAATCGATCTCCTCTTGGCACTTCAGGCCACTGCGCGTTTCTGTCTCCCAATCAGCCTTATCCTAGCAAGGGTCTTGGGGGCAGTCAAGTTGATACGCCGGTGGACACCACCCCGGCCAGGAGATAGAGGGTGATATAGATGAGGATGTAGTGCAGCATCTGGGCGGTATTCGGTGTCGCCATGAAGCTGATGCCACCCAGCTTTTCCCGTCCGGCTGCGCGTCCCAGTTGATAGGCGATCTCTACCACCTCCTCTGGGGTGGGGCCAAGGGGTTCATCCCCAAAATCAGGAGCAGCACCGAGATTGAGGACATCAGGGTCCAGGGCAAACCAGACCTTGGCTGCACCGTCCACGATCCGCTGCGCCAGGTCAGTCGCCCAGGCATCAAAGTCACCCTTGCGGGCAGCCTTGATCTCTCGATAGGTATAGATGTTTTCCCGCTTCACCCCACGCTCAAGCCAGCGAGTAAAGGTTTCCCGGTCGTTACGGGGTCCCCGGAGTCCTACATGGTAGTACCGCGCCGGATGTACCCCAGGAAGAGTCAGGATGCGGCGGGACCAGGTGCTTCCC
>RFHZ01000017.1 GCA_003696125.1 Nitrospinota bacterium | reverse complement strand
GTAATGAGTAACGAGTAATGAGTAATGATGAGGACTGAGGACTGAGTGATCCGTGCCTCTGTGCCTGGTTTGTTGCCGTCAAGTGTTCCGTGTTCAGCAGGTAGGGGCGCAGCGCGCTGCGCCCCTACCAGAGTCCGGTGCCTCTGTGCCTCTGCCCCTTTGTGCCTTTTACTAGAGGACAGACATGCCTTTTGAATACGTTGCGCTGCAGGTGATGAATGGTCTCATGATCGGGCTGATCTACGGCCTGATGGCCCTGGGACTCTCCATCATCTTCGGCATCATGCGGATCGTCAATTTTGCCCATGGGGAGCTGTACATGCTGGGAGGGTATGCCAGCTATTATCTGACCGAAGGCTGGCTACACCTCCCCCCCCTTCTTGCCCTTCCTCTCTCCATGCTCCTGGTCTTCTTTGTCGGGGTGTTCATCGAGCGTTCCCTGCTCCGACCGGTATACACGCAGCGCTTAGAGCGGGCAGGAGAGTATGCCATCATCATGACCTTTGGCCTCAGCATCTTCCTCCAGAATGGGGCTTTGCTCCTGTTCGGTCGGACGGAAAAGACACCGGCAGCTTTTCTCGAACGCCCGATCAACCTGATCGGGAACCTCACCATCGGTGGGGATCGGGTCTTTGCCGCCGTGGTCGCCTTCTTTTTCCTCATCGTGACCTATCTCGTCTTTAAGAAGACCTGGATCGGTCGCGCCCTACAGGCGACTGCGCAGAGCCGGGTCGGTGCCTCGGTGGTCGGTATCCATATCATCCACATGAATGCTTTGGCCTTAGGTATCGGGGCAGCCCTGGCCGCTGCCGGTGGGGCCTTGCTCGGACCGATATTCCTGGTCTATCCAGAAATGGGGCTTTTGCCCGTGGTCAAGGCGTTCGTCATCATCGTCCTGGGTGGGATGGGATCGATCCCGGGTAGCATCATCGGGAGTGTGCTGCTCGGGCTGATCGAGAGCCTGGGAGCCGTCTTCATCCATGTCTCCTACCGGGATGTGTACGGGTTCATTATCCTGATCGTGGTGCTCCTTATCCGTCCTGCCGGGCTGTTTGGAGCGATAGAGAGGCGCGTCTGATGAAGAGAGCATCCTACGTCCTCCTCTTTTTCTTCGTCATGGCCCTGCTACTCCCCTTGCTCGCCCAGGGGTACGCCCTCCGCATCTTTACCGTAGCCTATTTTTATGCCATTCTCGCTTCCAGTTGGAACCTCCTCGCCGGGTACACCGGTCAGCTCTCCTTTGCCCATGCCGCCTTTGCCGGCATCGGCGCGTACACGGCCGGCCTGCTCAGCCTCCATACCCCGCTACCCCCGGTGATCGGGGTGTTCCTGGGAGGGGTGATGGCCGGAGTACTCGGGTATATCCTGGGAATCATGGGGTTGCGACTCAGAGGACCGTACCTCTCCCTGATCACCCTGGCCTTCTCCGAGATAGTGCGTATCGTGGTCACGGTCGAGCATGAGATCACGCGGGGTTCCCTGGGACTCCACATCCCTCCCTTTTTTCCGGAAGGGACCAGTCCCATCATCTACTATTATGGCATGCTGGTTCTCCTTCTCCTCTCCCTCTTGGCCTTGAGCAAGATTGTGCATTCCCATTGGGGACTGTACCTGCAGGCCATTCGAGAGGATGAAGAGGGGGCGGCGGTGATGGGGGTGGATGTGGTACGCTGGAAGATCTTCGCCTTTGTGGTCAGTAGCTTCTTTGCCGGCCTGGCCGGTGGGTACTATGGACACTTTGTCCGTGTGGTCAGCCCTCATCTGATCTTCCTCTCCCAGATGGGACTCATCCTGGCCATGACCGTGATCGGGGGGATGGGTACCCTGGTCGGACCGGTCATGGGTGCGATAATCGTCTATTTCATCTCCGAGCAGGTACGGGATTTTGGGGAGTATCATCTCGTCCTTTTCTCCCTGCTCGTCATCCTGGTCATGAAGTTCTTCCGGGAAGGGCTTTACGGTCTCCTCCGGCTCTACCTGGTGAAGCACGGCTGGCTGTCACGAGAGAGTATCTCCTGAGCAGGGTTCATGGGAAGGAAAACAGATGCAGCGACGCTATGAAGTCATCTTCTTCGATGCCGGTGGCACCCTCCTCTATCCCTATCCCTCGGTAGGAGCGGTCTATGCCGAGGTGGGGGAGCGCCATGGGATCCACTGCTCTCCTTCCGAGATTGAGCAGGCCTTCCGCCTTGTCTGGCAAGAGATGCAGCAGGAGCGAGAAGGGGGAACGCTGCGTTATGGGTCCAGTGAAGCAGAGGCCAAAGGCTGGTGGAAGCGGGTGGTGGAACGAGTCTTTCGCGAAGTCGGGATCCGTCAGGATCTCAGTGCCTATTTTGAAGAAGTGTACCAGGTGTTTGCCCGGCCTCAACACTGGCGTCTTTTCCCTGAGGTGATCGAGGTCTTGGAGTCTCTCCAGGGGGCAGGGTACCGGCTGGGCCTCATCTCGAACTGGGATTCCCGGCTCCCTGGCATCCTGGAAGGGGTAGGACTTGCCCCCTATTTCCGCTACGTGGTGATCTCTTCCCAGGTCGGTGCAGAGAAACCGGATCCGCGTATCTTTGAGACCGCGCTCCGGTGGGCCGGAGTGGCAGCGGAGAGAGCCCTCCATGTCGGGGACAGCCTCACCGATGATGTGGAGGGAGCCAGGGCCGTCGGTATGCAGGGGATACTACTCGATCGCCGTGGCAACAGGAGCGCTCCTTATCCGAGGATACAGGATCTGCGGGAGCTGCTGCTGTTACTATATGACTCCATCGCTTAAAGCACAGTGGAGTCTCTTCTCAACCCACAGAAAGGCTGGTTCTTAACTTTCCTCATTTCCCTTCCGGTTTTTGCGACCACGAAATCGCCCATATCCTGCCATACCGAGTACCCCGCTGGCCACCAGGAGCAGAGTAGCCGGTTCAGGAATGGGCGCGTAATCTAGACCCGTCCGGTAGTTAGTGAATTCGGCTGTGTTGTAACGGGCAGCAAGATAAATATCACCAAAGTAATTGGGACTGAACTCGGTTGGTGACAGGCTCAAAACAATGGTGTTGTCGAGGGTCCAATCAATCGTCCCATCCGCCCGTCTTCCGAGGATAAGCCGGTGTTCGCCAGCGGTGCGGTCAATTCCCGTATCGATGAATACGCCAGCACTAAAGTTTACCGTCCCGTCGTCTGCCAGATCGGCATCGTAGTCGTTGTAGTAAATCCCATAGTGATTTTCGTCTCCGTAAGTTGCAGGTAAGCCATACCAGGTACCAAACTGCATCCAGGCTCCTGCCGACCCCAATGGTCCAAGTGTTTCATCTTCCATCCAGAGCTGAACCCTGTCATTACCACCAGTATCAATGAAAAAAACCTCTACGAAAGGAGTCGTAGCGGCACGAAAGGTACTGTCCGTGTTGTAGTGGGCAACACCATACGTCCCACTACTCCCTGGACCAACTAACAAATGGTCACTTGCCGTGACATCAAGAGTGTTACCAAATCCCGCATCCGTCCAAGTAATTCCTTCCCAAACTACTGAAGTTGCCCAGGCTTGCGTTACCAGAAATGATAATCCCAGCATAGCGACGATGATTTGGTTCCATCGAAGCATCACCATTTCTCCTTTCACCTGTAACTTCGGTTCTATCTCTTATAACAGGGTGAATTCTCTTTTTTTCCCCTGTGGAGACACCAGTTCATAAATGAGGGAAAGACTTACATAGGGATCTTTGCCACCCTGCCATAAAAGATGAGTGGAGTAATAGGGGTATTTGGGGATCGCTATGGCTACTATTGTCCTACGAACAGGAAAAGGTCCTAACGCGATTCTGCTCTCTATTTTCTCCGTCGCCATCCGTAGCCCAGCATCCCAAGGAGTCCTGTCCCGAGGAGTACCAGGGTACCGGGTTCGGGAACCACATGGGTCTTCAAGGTGAATACCTGCCACGGTGCATTTACATTTTCACGAAACCGGATGTAGCCGGTAGCGTGTGTCTGGTATTGCATTACCAGAGCAGCCAGGGCATCGATATCTGCCTGGTCAGTCTCGTTGTAGGGGTTACCATCTGTGTCTCC
>RFHZ01000016.1 GCA_003696125.1 Nitrospinota bacterium | reverse complement strand
CCGTACCCCAGCCAGCAGATCCGGGTCGGAAGGCCGATGAAGGGAACCCGCTCCCGGGCTTTGATGATCCAGCGATGCAGGGGACGGTACTCCTCACCGGGAAAGGTCTCCAGGACGGCCTGATCGATCCGCAAGATGTCGTGAGGGTCTCCGCTCAGTGCCGCCCAGCGGAACGGTCCCTTCCCATCGCAGAAGAGGGGGCGGATGTAGGCCGGGACAAAACCGGGATAGAAGAAATGGCCCTGGGTATCTCTGACCCGCACGCCGGCCTGTTCGGCCTGGGCACGAAGGTTATTGCCGTAATCGAAGACCACCGCCCCCTGCTTCTGCATGGCCAGCATCGCCTCTACCTGGAGGGCAATCGCCTCCAGGGCCCGTTTGTAGTAGTCTTCCAGACTCTTTCGTTTCAGTGCCTCTAATTCATCCAGGTCTCCCAGGGGAACATAGCTCCCCAGGTCGTGAGCCGGGGTCTGGTCCGTGACCACATCAGGAATGATCCCGCGTCTGACCAGTTCCGGGTGAACTGCGGCCGCATTCCCGACCAGCCCGATGGAGAGGGGGATCTGCTGGCGACGGGCCTCCTCTACCCAGCGCAGCGCTTCGTCCAGTTCATCGGTCATCCGGTCACAGTATCCCTCCCGTACCTTCCTGGCGATCCGTTCTGGACGCACCTCCACATCGAGCAGGATTCCTTCATTCATCGTTACCGCCATCGGCTGTGCGCCCGACATCCCTCCCATCCCGGCGCTGAGGACGAATTTCCCGCGCAGTGAGTCTTGGTGAAACTCCTGCTGGGCACAGGCGGCAAAGGTTTCGTACGTCCCCTGTAGGATCCCCTGGGTCCCGATATAGATCCAGGAGCCGGCGGTCATCTGGCCGTACATGGTCAATCCGGCACGATCGTACGCATCGAAATGTGCCTGATCTGCCCAGGCCGGGACCAGATTGGCATTGGCGATGATTACACGCGGGGCTCCCGGATGGGTTGGGGCGATGTAGACCGCCCTGCCCGACTGCACACAGAGGGTCTCGTCCGGCTTCAGGTCCTTGAGGGCCTGGATGATCCGGTGGTACTCGTGCCAGTTGCGCACCGCTCGTCCATTCCCCCCGTACACGATGCACTCTTCCCAGTTGATGGCCACCTCGGGATGGAGGTTGTTGCGGAGCATCCGGATGGCCGCTTCACCGTCCCAGGTGTGCGCTTCTCGCTTTGCTCCCAGATGCGTATTGGCGTAAAACTCTTCTGGGGATGGCCTGGCGGCCATGTGCATGGGTCGCCCATACCGGGCGATTTCGGCGGCCACATCGCACCGGCAGCCGTACTTCTGCTGTTCTCGTTGGGCAATCTCTGCAGCAGAGAGGGTGTGAATCGCCTTCATAACGCCTCCTTCCATCACTGGAGAGGACCGACCACCTCCTCGACGGCCCGCAGCAGGGTACGCTGCCTGACCAGTCGCGTCATCGCTGCCAGGTCTGCAGAGAGAGGTGATCTTCCTTCATACCCAAAAAATCGAGGGCCAGGGAATAGGGAGATCTTCCACCCCCATTGTAGTATGAGAATGGCCTGGACGCAAGGAAGATCTCCAAACGCTTTTTCCGTCGTTGGACTATCTGAATTCCCCCATGACGTATCGATTTGACATCCGCCAGAAACGCGGTATAATGTAGGGTGTCTTGAAATTTTCCATGCGAGGGCATAAGGCCAGGTCCTATCCACCAAGAGAGCCAACCATGGCAACAGTGAGGGATCTGCATCAACAGATCGCCAGACTCAATCGAATCGGGATTGCCCTTTCCAGTGAGCATAATCTCCGTAACCTGCTCGAGCTCATTGTAAAAGAAGCCCGGGAATTCACCCAGGCGGATGGGGGAAGCCTTTACCTGATCAAGGGAGAAAAGCTCGTCTTTGAAGTGGCCCAGAATGCAACGCTGGATAAGCGATTGGGCAGATCCCAGGAAGCCTTTCGTCCCTTCCCGATCCCCCTCACCTGCGAGAGCATGGCCGGATACGTGGCGTTAACCGGTAAGGTGCTGAACATCGAGGATGTCTATACCATCCCGGTGGATGCAGAGTATCACTTCAATGCGGAATTCGATCGACGGAATCACTACCGTACCCAGTCGATGCTGACCGTGCCTATGCGTGATAATGAGGATCAGATTATCGGAGTGCTCCAGTTGATTAACTCGTTGAATGAACATGGAGAAGTGGTCCCTTTTCTCCCAGAGTATGAAGAATTAGTCCTGTCCCTGGCTTCCCAGGCGGCTGTGGCCATTAATAACGCCCGCTTGATTCAGCAGATCAAAGAGCTCTTTGAAGCGATCGTCCAGTACTCGGTAGAGGCGATCGATCGGCGGAGCCGGGTGACCAGCGGTCATTCTGCCCGCGTGGTTCGCTACGCAACCTTCCTGGTCGACGCGATCAATCGACAGCGTAACGGTCCCTTCGGGGAGTTTTCTTTCTCTCCAGAGGAGATCGAGGAGATCCGGGTTGCTGCCTGGCTTCACGATATCGGGAAGATAGCGGTCCGCGAGGCGATCCTGGAAAAGGAGAATAAGTTGACAGAGAGTGAAATGGAAGCAGTGCGGGAACGCTTTGCCGCCATCCAGCTCGATGCAGAGCGGTGCTTTCTGGAACGAAAGCTTGCCCTACTCTCCTCAGGAGAACCTTCGCCAGAGGCTTTGGAGCAGCTTGAGCAGGAGCGGATTGCCACCCTGCAAGAAATCCGGGATGATCTCGCCTTTTTAGAGCGGGTGAATATTCCCGGCTATCTCGAGGATGCAGATCTGCAACGCCTGCAAGCCATCGCGGCCAAGACCTACCAGGCCCCGAGCGGTGAACAGAAGCCCTATCTGACCGCGTCTGAGTACGCCAACCTCTCGATCCGGCGAGGGAATCTGACCGAAGAGGAGCTCCAGCATATGCGCTCACATGTGCTGCACACCAAAGACATGCTCTCCAAGATCCCCTTTACCAAGAATCTGAGGAATGTTCCCCTTTACGCCGGGGCCCATCACGAGATGCTTGACGGGAGTGGCTATCCGGAGGGGTTAAAAGGGGAGCAGATTCCACTACAGGCCCGCATACTGGCGGTGGTGGATGTCTATGAAGCCCTCACCGCTCCTGATCGTCCTTATAAGAAACCGATGCCTGCAGAGCAGGCCTTGCAGGTCCTGCGGTCCGAGGCGGGGAGAGGACGACTGGATAAGGATCTGGTAGAACTCTTCATCGAAGAACGGGTCTATGAGAAAGCGCAGGGGGATTAGCCAGTGGAACACCGTCATCCTTTGCTTTTAGAGCGAGCCCATACCGGATTGGTAATCATCGATATGCAGGAGCGGCTCCTGGCGGTCATGCCGACAGAGGAACGGAGTCGTGTCTTACAGAACATTCTCCTGCTGATCACCCTGAGCCGAGAGCTCCACCTCCCCCTCTTCCTGACCGAACAGTACCCCAAGGGATTGGGCAGGACGATTGCAGAGATCACTGATGCTGTCAGCGGTGTCTCTCCCTTGGAAAAGCTGACCTTCAGTGCCTGTCAGACCCCGGCCTTCCTCGAAACACTGCAGGCGGCTCAGGTCCATAACCTGATTCTGACCGGGATAGAGACGCATATCTGTGTACTACAAACCGCCCTTGATCTATGCCATCTCGGCTATCAGGTCCATATCCCTGCCGACGCCACCTGTTCCCGTCAGCGGGATAACTGGCAGATCGGTCTCCGGCTTATGGAACGAGGAGGAGGGATCGTCACCAGTACCGAAGCCGTGATCTTCCAGCTTCTCCAACAGGCAGGCACGGCAGAGTTCAAGGCCATGCTCCCCCATCTGAGGTAAACCGAAGCAAAGAGGGCAGGTGAAGTATTCGGCTTTCTTCCTTCGCTGACCAGACGGTGATGCATCCTGCCGGCGCGTTTATCCGGTTGTCCATTTCCGGGATTTTTCATTGACAGGGAGATGATCTTATATTATTATTATTAATAAAGAAGGGCT
>RFHZ01000131.1 GCA_003696125.1 Nitrospinota bacterium | reverse complement strand
GTATATATACGCGGTTTCATCTTGTCAACATTTTTTCGCAGCCAGGCATCTGCTTTGGCGCAGGGCATTCGTTACCGTTGAGGCACCTTGCTGAAAAGCGATGACCTCAACCGGCAGCGTCTCTGAGCTCATAAGGGTGGAAGGGTATAGGACTTCTTGCAGTTTCCTGGCATAACGCTTAAAGAGCTCCCGGTAGGCGGGATCGACCGGAGCAGCCGTGGTGGCCGGGACGGTCAGGGGATTGATAAATCGCCCGTTATGCTGCAAGCGAAAGTCGAGGTGGGGACCGGTGGAGAGTCCGGTAGAACCGACATAGCCGATCACCTGGCCTTGTTTGACCCTGACCCCTCGCCGGATACCCTTGGCGTAACGGGAGAGATGAGCGTACGAGGTCACAAAATTTCCCCGGTGCTTCACCCGGATGAAACGACCGTATCCCCCTTTCCAGCCGGCCCAGGTGACGATACCATCCCCGACGACCACTACCGGTGTACCGCTGGGGGCGGCATAGTCGATCCCGAGGTGAGGACGGTAACGCTTCAAGATGGGGTGATAACGCCGGTAGGTAAAACCGGAAGAGATGCGGCGGTAGTTGAGGGGAGACTTCAAGAATTGGCGTCGTAACGACCGCCCCTCTTCGTCATAATAGTCCCCTTCCCCGTGCGGGGGCTGGAAATAGAATCCTCGATAGACCTTCCCCTGATTGCTGATTTCGGCGGCAAGAATGGGACCGTAGCGGACGAATTTCCCGTCCGGCGTATACTTCTTTTCCACCAGGAGACGAAAGAAGTCGCCGGTACGGATGTCGGTGCTGAAGTCGATGTCCCAGGCAAAGACATCGGCAAGCATAAAGGCGAGCTGGGGATACTCTCCTGCCCGGAGAACCGCATGGTAGAGGGTATCTTCAATCACGGCAGCCACACGGGTCAGCCGGGTTTGCAGGGCCAGGGTTTCCAGTTTGGCCTCCAGTCCTTGGGCCGTCCGTTGTACCACCAGGGTATCCAGTTCATCGATCTGATAGCGGAAGAAGCGGAGCTTCCCCTCCCGGTCTACCAGAAGGCTATACGTATTCCCCGGAATGGTGCGTGACAGGTCGTGCAGCGGCTTTGCCACCTCGACCAGTTCCATGATCTGCTGGGGATCGAGGTTTTCGCGACGGAGAATGGTATAGAGGGTGTCGCCAGGGGCTATGGTCCCCTCCACCGGTTGAGGCACGGAGGGGGAAGAGTCGGTGGTAAACGAATCGGGTGCCGGTGGCGGTTCGGTAGGGGAGGGAGGGATAGAAACCACCGTCCCGGGAGAAGCCTGGGTCCCCTGGGACGGGGGGAGCGAACTCCTCTCCCCCTGGCCCTGCTCGGGAAAGGGAGAGAGGGGAGGAAAGAGGGAGGAGCAATACCAGAGGCCCAGACTGCTAAAGAAAGAGAAGAGGAAAACGATGACAACCGGCTTCACCCGCTTTGCTGTCTTCATCCCAGCCTCCTCTGCCCGGTTCGCGAACCGCATACCCTGTCCAGCGACTTCTCTGGTTGTCTCCCTCTACGCAATATTTGCACAGTAACATATTTTCCCATTTTTGACAAGTCTTTTTTCAGTTTTAAAGAGCCATTTTTCTCTTCGGCAGATCAATGGAAAAAGATGAGCGGTTTTCCGTCCCCCCTTTGGTGTTGATCTGGAGCAGAGCAACAAGTATACTGTGAAGGGAAACAGGAGGACGGGAAGCGCAAGGGAGGAGATAGAGGAGCGGTATGAGTACGTATGAGGAGAGAAATACCCTCAGTCCCTGGGAACAGATCATGGTCGTGGGGGAGAAATTCCGTCAGGGACTCCTCCGCGTCATCCTGGTCATTGTGGCCATCAGCCTGCTGGCCTATCTCTTTTCCGATCGCCTGATCTTCGTGCTACAATGGCCGATTCGGTTCCCTCTCTATCTCTATGCTCCGACAGAGGCGTTCATTACCAAGATTAAACTCGCCCTTTTCTGCGGTTTTTTCCTCTCCGCCCCTTATCTCTTCTATACCATCTGGAAAGCGGCAACGCTCCCGTATAGGGTGGAGAAACGGGCACTGACCGTCGTGGTGGTGACGGCTGCCTCTCTGCTCTTCTTTGCCGGCGCCCTCCTCTGCTATTTCCTCGTCCTTCGCTTTGCCCTGACCTTTCTCCTCGGTTTCGGCAACGATCAGATTCAACCGGCCATCTCGGCCGGTCGTTATTTTAACTTCGCCTTTCTTCTGCTTCTCGCCTTCGGCCTGATCTTTGAGCTCCCCCTGGTCCTCCTCCTCCTGGCCCGGGGAGGACTGGTCGATGTCC
>RFHZ01000130.1 GCA_003696125.1 Nitrospinota bacterium | reverse complement strand
TCGATCTCGTCCACACTCAGATCGTCCAGGGTCAAGAGATCTCTTTTCATCTATCGATTCCTTCTCATTCCTTGGCAAACAGGCTATCTAAGACCTCCACCAGCTTATCCACCTCCTCCCGGCTAATGATGAGAGGGGGGAGGAAACGGAGCACCTTGTCCATGGTGCAGTTGATCAGGAATCCCTGTTCCATGCAGGCGGTGACGAACTTCCCACCGGGACGATCCAGCTCTATGCCGAGCATCAACCCTTTCCCGCGTACCTCCTTGATGAAGCCGTACCTCTGCTGGAGGCCCTGCAGTCTTTCCAGGAAATAGGCACCTACCTGCTGGCAGTTCTCCAGGATCTGCTCCTCCTGGATGGCCTGGAGGGTAGCCACCGCCGCCGCCGTGGCCAGGGGGTTTCCACCAAAGGTGGAGGCATGGGTACCAGGGACAAACGATTGCGCCACCTCTTCGGTGGCCAGCATGGCCCCGATCGGTACCCCACCGGCCAGCGACTTGGCCAGGGTCATGATATCGGGAGGCACCTCCTCATGCTCGTAGGCAAAGAGCTTACCGGTACGACCGATACCGGTCTGGACCTCGTCGTAGATCAGCAAAAGCTTATGCCGGTCACAGATCTCTCGCAGCCCGCGCAGGTACCCGGGATCAGGGACATTGACCCCTCCCTCGCCCTGGATCGGTTCGACCAGCACGGCACAGGTGCGCTCGGTTATCGCCGCCTCCACCGCCTGCAGGTCGTTGAAGGGGACATGGACAAAGCCCTGCAGCAACGGTTCAAACCCCTTCTTGTACTTCTCCTGTCCGGTGGCGGTGATGGTGGCAAGGGTACGGCCATGAAACGACTGCTCCATGGTGATGATCTCGTAGCGTTCCCCCGGGAAATGGTCACGCGAATACTTGCGAGCCAGCTTGATCGCCGCCTCGTTCGCCTCTGCCCCGCTGTTACAGTAAAAGCTCCGATCGGCAAAGGAGAGGGTGGCCAGCATGTTTGAGAGTTCGATCTGGGGCAGGATATGGTAGAGGTTGGAGACGTGGAGGAGGGTCCCGGCCTGCCTGCGGATCGCTTCCACCACGCGGGGATGACAGTGACCGAGATTATTGACGGCCAGACCACTGACAAAGTCGTGGTACATCTTGCCGTCCGAATCCCACACCCGGCTCCCCTCGCCCCGCACCAGGATCAGGGGATAGCGACCGTACGTGGTGGCAATCGTCTTGTTGGATAATTCCATCAGCTTCTGTGTATCCATAGGACCTCTCCCCTCACGTAGTGGGTTAGTAATAGGACACTACCAGCAATGCGTCTCTTTCTGTTGTTCTTCTCAAAACACGTATCCCTGATCTAGACAGGATTACAGGCGAGACCACTCATCGGATACTCCCCCTGTGTTGCTGTACTTAGCATACTCATCGCCGATAAATCAAGGGGAATTTCGACTGAGGCAGGTATCTGTTTCAATTTCAGAGAGAAGAGCACCCCTGGTGTAACTTCTCCTTTACCTCAAGAGAAAAAGATGATAAGATGAGGACGCATCAAGTAAGTATGACTAACAGTTTGAACACTTTTCTGTCCCATGAACTTCGCGCTGTCTACAAGTTTACACCGCCGAGGACGCTGAGTCCGCAGAGCATTTTTGCTTATTCATCCCGGCGTTCTCTGCGTGCTCGGCGGTAAAAAGTTCTTCCGGTCACGCATGGCCTGAAGATGACTCAAAGGGCAAAAGGGTGAGTAATAGCTACTAACCCCAGGATACAGAAGGAACCTACGGATACGGATTCGATACAGGTAAAGGCAGGCACATGATCAGCATAGAGGAAGCCCAACGCAGAATCCTGGAGCTTGTCTCCCCCCTGACCGATACAGAGACGGTTCGCCTACAGGAGGCCTGGGGACGGGTTTTGGCCGAGGACGTCTCGGCGCCTTTTGATGTCCCTCCCCTGGCCAATTCGGCCATGGATGGGTATGCCATCCGGGCGCAGGATACGGCGAGCAGGGTAGCCCTCAAGGTGGTGGCCGAAGTCCCGGCCGGTACCTATCATAGCAGGGAGATCGGGCCGGGAGAGGCTGCCCGCATCATGACCGGTGCCCCTCTCCCCCCGGGCACGGATACGGTGATCCCCCAGGAGAAGGTGGAGCGACACGGAGAATATATCCACTGCTCCGGTCCCCTGCCGGTGGGAGCCAACGTCCGTCTCCCGGGAGAAGACATGCGCAAGGGGGAAAAGGTCCTGAGCAAGGGCACCCGGATCCGTCCCCAGGAGATGGGGATTCTCTCTTCACTCGGCTTTTCCACCCTCTCCGTTTTCCGTCAACCCCGGGTGGCCCTGCTCTCCACCGGGAACGAAGTGGTGGAACCAGGAGCAGGGCGCAGGCCGGGACAGATCTACGATAGCAACCGCTTTTCCCTCTGGGGACTCCTGCAGGAGATGCACCTGATCCCGCTCGACTTCGGTATTGTACCCGACCGCAAAGAGGAGCTGCGGGAGCGGCTGCTGGCGGCAAGCGCCCAGGCAGATGCGGTGCTCACCTCGGGTGGGGTTTCGGTGGGAAGCTATGATCTGGTCTACGAGGTGCTGGCC
>RFHZ01000129.1 GCA_003696125.1 Nitrospinota bacterium | reverse complement strand
GGTAGGGGGTATCTGATCCATCGCTGATGAGGTAAAAGCCGAGTTCTCCACGCGGCGACTCGGTACGGACATAGACCTCCCCTTTGGGAGGCCGTACCCGTCTCGGTATGGCGGCTTTCACGTCTCCTGGAGGGAGAGAGGTAAGCGCCTGGCGCAGGATCTTGACCGATTCCTCCATCTCCCATACCCGTACCATGTAGCGATCCCAGGCGGAACCGATCGGCCCGTGCTCGCCGGTACCCACCGGCACCCGGAAATCGAAGCGGGGGTACAGGGAATAGGGATCATCCTTACGCAGATCCCACTGGATACCTGATCCCCGCAGTACCGGTCCGGTCGCACCACAGTTGATCGCCTTTTCCGGGGGAAGGATGCCGACCCGGGCGGTACGCTCGATAAAGATCTTGTTAAAGGAGAGGAGGTTATTCAGGTCCTGGATCTTGGGCTCAAAATAGTCGAGAAACTCGAGCGCCTTCTCCACAAAGCCGGGAGGAAGGTCTCTGGCCACGCCCCCCACCCAGATATAGTTGTAGAGGAGACGGCCACCACTGACCCATTCCAGCAGGTCGAGAATTCTCTCTCGATCGCGAAACGCCCACAGGAAGGGGGTAAAGGCTCCGATGTCCAGGCCATAGGTCCCGATAGCCACGAGATGGCTGGCGATACGGTTCAGTTCGGCCATGATGATGCGGATGTACTCGACCCGTTCCGGGATCTCAAGGCCCATCAGCTTCTCTACGGCCAGCACGTAGCCGAAATTCTGGTTCATGGAAGCCAGGTAGTCGATGCGGTCGGTATAAGGGACCACCTTCTCGTAGGTGAGGGATTCGGCATGCTTCTCAAAGCAGCGGTGAAGGTAGCCGATATCCGGGATCGCCCGCCGGACAATTTCGCCATCGGTTACCAGAAAGAGATGCAATACCCCATGCGTACTCGGATGCTGTGGCCCCATGTTGAGGAGCATCTCCCCCTCCTGGAGGACAAAACGAGGGGAACGAGGAGGTCTTTGTAACTCGACTCGTATCTGCTCCCTCTCCTTCTCCATCGCTTCCACTCTCTCACGCAGCCATTGCAGAACCATTCTCTTCCTCCCTTTGCCAATCGCTGAACACCATTACCTCCTCATGAGACTTTGCCCAGGTGGAAGTCCTCTGCCTTCAGAGGTAGCATCTGGAGGCCTACCATGATTCATAACTGGCCGTAGAAGGGCTCGCTCTGGGAATACCTCCATCCACCGCTGGCGCCGTTATATATAAAAGCCGGTTTCCATTTTAGCAGGGAAAGGATTAAAAATTCAAGACTTTTCACCGGAGTGCGAGAACTGAAGAACCAGGATACCGCAATCCTGCGGGATGTCCGTGAAAATCGGAATGAAGCACCGGCCTTTCTTGACACCCCTGCCGCTGCCGTGCTAGAATTCTGCTCTGTATCGGGGCCCTTTTCATTGCACCGCAGAAGGGCGGAAAAGACTCTTCGGGTTAAAGCATTCCCCGATCGACTCTGGCTCCAGTAGCCTCCGGATCGAGTCTCCCCGTCTTCCCTGCTTCAGCCTGCTTACCCGAGGAGAACGCATGACCTCTCTACATATCGACCCTCCCCTGCGGGCGGTCCAGAACGCTTATCCCTTTCCCATCGCCTTTACCCTGCAAACCGCAGTATTCGAGGCAACGACAGCCCAGGAACGGGTGGAGGGACTGGTCCGCCTGGTCAACACCACTCTCCAGTACGCCGCCCTGGTTGTGGCCAGCAACTATGCCATCGCTCCCTTCAAAGAGGCCACCACCTCTTATCGTCTGGAGCGATTGAAACGTCCCCTCCTCTCTGACTTTGCCCACTTCCTCCGGGTCGGGGTCCCTGCCTTGCACGAGCAGGGTCTCCTCTTCATTCCTGAGCTGGTCACCGTGCTGAAAGAGACCCAACGTGACCGGGCACGGGCACTGCGCATGGGGGAACAGGGATGGGAGGAACGGGAGATGTCGCTCCTGGAAGCGCTGCTCAGTCTCCGCAATGCCCTGGCCCATGACCGCTTTCGTGGCACATGGGATGCTTTTGTTACCCACCATACCCCTCTCGTCTCTCGCTTCCTCCACCTCATGCGCTGGTGCGCCCGCTATCCGCTGCTGCGAGTAGTCGATGCAGAGCACTGGGTACGACTCATGGGGGCACACCCGGCCTTTGTCGCCGAACCGATTCCTGATTCGGCCCGGGAGACGCTGTCCTGTGTCCAGGATAGCGGGGAACACACCGGTCTGTTCCTGGCCGACCCCCTCTCTTCCCGTCTCCTCCCCCTCTACCCCTTCATCCTCTGGGCAGACTGCCCGTACTGCGTACAGGACCCGCTCTTGGGCCTGCACGAGGAGGTCTTCCTCTTTAACGGAGATGAGGGACGACGCTACATTGCCTACATCGGTGTACGTCATCCCCGTCCCCTGAGTCACCCCAAGGCACACATCGAGCAGCTCTACCTCGATAAATCCCTCCCCTCCCCACCGCTTGCCGTATCCCACCTGAGCTATGGGACCCTTGCCGATCGAGCCGGAGAGCAGAGTGACACCTGGTTGCAGCAGAACATCGCTGCCCGCCGTTACCTCCCTCCGGTGTACGCTCCCCGCCAGGAGATGGAAGCAGCACTTACCCGTTTCCTGCGCAGCCGGAAAGGGGGATTCCTGCTGCTGGGCGAGGCGGGGATAGGGAAGACCAATCTCCTCTGCCATCAGGTTGAGGAGTGGACTCGGCAGGGCGAAATCGTCTTCTGCTATGCCGGTCATCAACTGGCGACAGACACCGGTCTGGAAGAGCAGATCATGCGTGATCTCCATCTCACCGGTGACTTTCTGGAGCTACTCCCCTTCCTGCACCGGGAGGGGAGACGACTGATCCTGGTGGTCGATGGAGTCAATGAACACGAAAACGCCCCGGCCCTGCTCAAACACCTCTGCACCTTTATCTCTCGCTATACACCACGAGAGCAGGGAGAGGCCCGGGGAGCACTCAAGGTTATCCTCTCCTTTCGCTCTTCCTCCTTCCAGAAGGCCTTGCAGGTACTGCTGGCAGGAGGTGGAGAAG